>DATEXK010000212.1:0-3722 GCA_035257065.1 Gaiellaceae bacterium
GCGGCGAGATGAGCGCCGACGCCGAAGCGCTCGATCGTGAGTGCGCGCAGGCGGAGGTCGCCGCGCTGCTCGTACAGCTCCGGGCGGCCGTAGACGTGCACGCGCTCGCCGTCGACGAGCTCGAGGCGCAGCCCGTCGAACTGCCCGCGCGGCATCGTCACGCCGAGGGAGGAGCCGTTGGCGGGATCCTTGAGCGTGAAGAAGACGCTCGCCCAGCGGTCGTGACGGCGCAGCTCGGTCACCTCGCCCTCGATCCAGACGGTCGGCAGGCGCCCGAGATACTGCGCGACGCCCTTGTTGAAGGCGGCGACGGAATAGACCGTGCGGTCGTCGTACGGGAGCGGCTCGACCTTGCTCACGCCGCCACCCTAACGAGTGGTCAAACGGCCGGGCTAGAGCAGGATCTCGGCGGCCGTCTCGAACGCGCAGCCGCGCGTCGAGACGAGCTCGACGGCGACATGTAGGTCGGCATCGCTCGCTGCAAGGCGCTCGGCGAGCGGCAGGGGATAGCCGGCCTCGATCAGCACGTGAAGCCGCCAGCTCTCGACTTTCGAGCTTTCGCTGGTCTCAGGGAGTGCGATCTCTGTCATCTCGCTCATGGCTCCAGTGGTTCGTTGCTCTTAGGACGAACCCTTCCCCATTTTGTTGGTGGGAATGTGGCGGCGGGGGGTAAAGCTTCTATGAGGGCCCTCGGAGGGCCCCGGTCGCGTCGAAGCGGCGGACGAGCTCCTGCAGGCGCGCCTCGAGCACCGCACGCTCGGCTTCGGCGTCCGCGCCGAGGTCCTCGAGCCGCCGGCGCACGTCCGCTTCGAGCTCGGCGACGCGGCCGTCGAGCGCCGCCATCCATTCGTCACGCTGACGCTCGAGCGCATTGGTCGCGTCGGAGAGCCGCCGCTCGAGCCGCTGCGCGCCCGCATCGCCGACGTGGGCGAGCCGCTCGGCGAGCACAGCCTCTGCCTCGCGCGCAAACACCTCGACCGAACGATCGAGCTCGCGCGAGAGCCGCTGCGCTGCGTGCTCACGACCTGATTTCACGAGCGCGGACATCTGCGCAGCTGCTTCGTCGGAATACGTCGTCGTGGCGCGCTGCACGATCCGCTCCATCTGCTCGATCTGGCGGCGTTGCACGTCTTCGAAGCCGGCGCGGATCCGCTGCGTGGCTTCGCGCTCCTCACGCTCGATGCGCTCGAGCATCTCCTTCTCGCGCCGGCGCAGGCGCTCGTCGAGCTCGTGCAGTGCGCGGCGCCGCTCGGCCGCGTGCGTGTCGAGCTCTGCGCTCGCCGCCGCGAGCGCCTCCTCGAGCGCCTTCTCCACCTCCGCGCGCATACGCGTGAGCGCGGCACGCTGCTCTTCGCTCTCGGTTGCGAGCCGTGCGGCGTCGGATTCGAGCCGTCCCTCGACGTCGACGAGCAGGCGCTTCTGCTGCTGGGTGAGCTCGGCGATGCGCGCCTTCGTCGCCTCGGCGGCGCGGTCGAGGTCCTGGGCCCACGACGTCAGCCGCTGCTCGACCTGCATCTGCGTCGCCGTGAGCGCCTCCGTCAGCGACGCGACGACGTCTCGCTCGCGGTCGGCGAACTCGGTGCGGCGCTCCTCCGCGATCTTGCGCTCTTCCTCCACGAGCAGCGAGACCGAGTCGGCACGGGCACGGGCGAGCGTTCGTTCGAGCTCTTCGGCGCGATCGGTCGCCTCCTTGTCGACGAGCGCGTGCAGCGTCGCCTGTGCGTCTGTCAGATGCGCGTCGATCCTCTCGGCCCGGCGGAGCGCCTCGCGCAGGAGGAGCGAGGCCCAGGCTACGAGCGCGCTCGCCGTGAGCGTGCCGGCCGAGACGGCGAGTACCCGCTCCTCCCGCAGCACGACGTACACCCACGCGACCACGGCGCCAGCCGAGATGACCGCGGCGAGGATGCCGAGCGCGAGCCTGCTGCCGATGCGCGCGGCGCCGGCCGCGAGTGTGAGCGCTGCGAGGACGACGCCCGCGGCGCCGGCAATCTCGAACGCGGTCGTCAAGCCCACCGGTCGCATGGTACGGGGCGCCTCAGCCGGCGCGCATCAGCAAGAGGGCGCCCGCGAGCGTGGGCAGCGCAGCGCAGAGCAGCCGTAGTGCGGTCTCGGGCGCCCGCAGCAGCGCGTCGGCATCAGCCGGAAGCTCCTCGCCGGCGCGCCGCACACGTCGCGCCTCGGTCGACAGACGCCGCTGCGCGAGGCTGACGAGGAAGGCGAACGCGGCGCCTGCGACGGCCTCGGCCCGGATGCGCTCCGCGGAGGCGACGAACGCCGTCAGCAGGGGAAAGGCGCCCCAGGCTGCGGCGAACCAGGCGTCCGTGTGCAGCGCGCCGCCGAACAACTCGAGGTTGTACGCGACGACGATGAACCCGCCGAACGCGACGAACGCCAGAAGCCACAGCGTCGATCGGGTCGCGACGATCACGCCGATCGCGCACGCAGCCCCGATCGAGACGACGGCGAGCGCGATCAGCACACCGTCGGGAATCCGCGTGCGTAGCGGACGATCCCGAAGCTCGTCGAGTGCATGCGCGCCGATGCCCATCGCGAGCAGGAACGCGAGCGTCGTCCAGCCGAGCAGACCCCACTGCATGCGTGGCGCGAGTGCGGCACCGATCCCGACGTAGGAGAGATGCCAGAGCGTGTACGGCGGGTGCAGCAGCGTCACGTAGTCGCGCCAGCCGCCCGGTCGCAGCGCATAGAACGCCGGGCGGGCGGCGCCGCTCACGCGCGCGTGCCCCAGACGACGACTCCGCCGCCGACGCTGAGCCGCCGCGAGCCGACGTCGGCGATGCCTGCGTCGCGCCAGAGGTCGAGCTGCGCGTCGAGCGGCAGCCGTTCGTAGAACCCGCGGATGTTCGGACCGAGGAAGCTTCCGACCTCATGCCAGCCGGGCGAGACGATTGCGCCCGCCAGCGGTAGTCCGACGCGAACGTAGATCTCCCAGAGCGGCCGCCAGACGCCGCGGGGCAATCCGAACTCTTGCATCGCAATCGTTCCGCCAGGCTTGACGACGCGTGCAAGCTCGCGCAGCGTCGCCGCGGGATCGTCGACGTAGCGCAGGAGATACGTGAACGTGAGCGCGTCGAACTCCGCGTCGGCGAACGGGAGCGCCTCCGCGCGGCCCTCGCGCAGCTCGATCCGCGAGCCGAGGCCGGCGCGCTCGACGCGCGCGCGTCCCGCAGCGAGCATCTCGATGCTCTGGTCGATGCCGACGATCGTCCGTTCAGGCGCGGCACCTGCGAGCGCGATCGAGACGGCCGCCGTCCCGCTCGCGACGTCGAGCACCCGCATTGCCTCGGCAGGGATCCGGGAGACGAGGAACGCACGCCAGCGCGGGTCCTGCCCGAACGAGAGCAGCCGCGCGTAGCGGTCGTAGGTCGGGCCGAGCGGCGCGAAGAGCTCCCGGGCGTGCTGCGTCTTCGTCGAGGCGGCCAAGGTCACCGAGTTTATGCTGGCCCGTCGATGAGGTACATGTGGCGCTGAGCGACGACCTGGAGCGCATCGCCGTCGCGGCGGCGTCGTTCGCGGCACCCGGCGAGCGTGTCACGGGCATTCTGGCCGCCGAGCCGCTCGGCGCAGGCCGCGTGTATCTCTGCGCGTACGAGTCGGGGGACGGCGAGCACACGTGGCTCGCGCTCGACGATCTCGGCGCGCCGGTGGAGAGCCGCCGCCTCGTCCACGACGCCGCGTCTCTTGCGGCGCTGTGTGAGGTCGCG
>DATEXK010000213.1:0-2656 GCA_035257065.1 Gaiellaceae bacterium
GAGGAGTCGGTGGCCGAGGCGGACGTCGTGATCGGCGCCGTCCTGATCCCCGGGGCGCTGACGCCGAAGCTCGTGACGCGTGCGATGCTCGGCGACATGAAGCAGGGCGCCGTGATCGTCGACGTCGCGATCGACCAGGGCGGCTGCATCGAGACCGCCCATCCGACCACTCACAGCGATCCCGTCTACGTGGTCGACGGGGTGACGCACTACTGCGTCGCCAACATGCCCGGCGGTGTGCCGATCACCTCGACGAAGGCTTTGACGAATGCGACGCTTCCGTACGTCGAGGCGATCGCCGACCACGGCCTGGTACGCGCCGTCTCTGCCGACCCCGCGCTCGCCCAGGGCGTCAACGTGCTCGACGGCAAGATCACCTACGCAGCGGTCGCCGAAGCCCACGGCCTCCAGTACACGCCGCTCGACGACGTGCTGCCACTCACGCCCGCTTAACGCTCAGCGGGCCACGCGGCTCAGCCGCAGCAGCCCGATGCGCGCGAGCGCGAAAGGC
Organism: Gaiellaceae bacterium; assembly: GCA_035257065.1. Taxonomy (GTDB): domain Bacteria; phylum Actinomycetota; class Thermoleophilia; order Gaiellales; family Gaiellaceae; genus Palsa-739. The sequence goes on from DATEXK010000213.1 coordinate 512, forward strand.
AGCCGGCCGAGCGGTCGCATCTCGGCGGTGTGCTGCCAGGTGCCGACCACCTGTACGACCGCCGCGCGTGGATTGATCCGCTGGATCGCCCGGAACAGCAGGCCCGACTGCGCTGCCTGGTCGACCACGACGCGGTCGCGCGTGCTCCACCACAGCTCGAGCGGAACGCCGGAGAATGCGAGCTCACGCGAATAGTAGATCGGGCTCCGGTCCGCCCATGCGTCGCCCGCGATGCGCGGGATCCCGCCGAACTCGAGGCGCGCCAACTGCTGCAGCCTGGAACCGTCACGGCGCTTCGGGAACATCGCATACCTGGTCGCCATGTTCGTGGGCGCGTCGAACGCGACGGCTCCCGCGAGCAGATGCGGGTGCGTCGCGAGGAGGAGCAGCGTCTCCTGGCCGCCCATGCTTCCGCCCACCGCGTACACGCGACGTCGTGCGACATGCAGCCAGGGGAGGGCGCGCTCGACCAGCGAGGGCATTCGAGCGAGGTCCGCAATCTCGCCTGGACTTCCCCACGAATACAGCTCGAGGCGTCTGCCCTGACCCTCGGGGTTGACGACGGCGAAGTCTCCGAGCGCCGGCAGGTTGCCCCACCTGCGCGCGTTCTCCTGCGGCTCGACGCCGCTGCCGTGCGGCGAGATGACGAGCGGAAGTGGGGGATCGTGACGCGGTCCGTACCAGCGCGGCAGCACGACCACGGCGCTGCGCCGGAGGCCGTCATGGGCCCGGTAACCGATAGTCACCCGGCGGACGAGGTCGAGACGGCCGGTGAGGCCCCGCCAGTGGTGTCTGCGCCACGACGAGACCGAGCGCGCAAGGTTGCCGGGTGGCGCGGCCCAGCCGAGCTGAGGTCTAGCCGCGTGCGCCGTGGACCCCGCCGAGAAGGCGAGACCGGCGAGCGTCGTTGCGAGCACGTGTTTCGACGACATACGTGCCCTCAGCATGTGGCGGCCGGCGTGAATTGGATCTGACCGCTACCGCGGCAGTGCGACTACGTCTTCGCCGCGGTGTCGGGCTTCTTGGCCGGCGTGAGCCGGACCACGACCCACGTGATGCCCGCCGCGAACGAGACGATCGCGAGGATGTAGACCACGAAGACGACAAGGCCGAGGGCGGATTGCATCGCAGACCTAGAATAGCTTGATGCCCAGAGCTTGCGTAATCGTCCTCGACGCCGTTGGTGCCGGCGCCCTGCCCGACGCCGACCGGTACGGCGACGAGGGATCGAACACCTTGGGCAACATCGCAACGGCGGTCGGCGGCCTCGATCTGCCGAACCTCGAGGCGCTCGGGCTCGGGAACGTCGAGCCGCTCGCAGGCTGCCCGCCCCAGCCGGGCGCGCCCGCCGTAGCCGGGCGGCTGCTCGAGCGATCGAAGGGCAAGGACACGACGACGGGGCACTGGGAGCTGATGGGCGTCGTCACCGCGACGGCGTTCCCGACGTATCCGCATGGCTTCCCGCACGACGTGATCGACCCGTTCATGCACCGCACCGGGCGCGGCGTCATCGGCAACAAGCCGGCCTCGGGCACCGAGATCATCCAGGAGCTCGGCGAAGAGCATCAGCACACGGGAAAGTGGATCGTCTACACGTCTGCGGACTCCGTTTTCCAGATCGCCGCGCACGAGGACACCGTGCCACTCGACGACCTGTACGCAGCGTGCGGAGTGGCGCGCGAGATCCTCACCGGAAAGCACGCCGTCGGTCGCGTGATCGCGCGACCGTTCACCGGTGCGCCCGGAAGCTACGAACGAACGCCGAACCGTCACGACTACTCGCTCGAACCGCGTCGCCCGAACTATTTGACCCTCGTTCGCGAAGCCGGCGTGACGGTGCACGGCGTCGGGAAGATCAGTGACATCTTCGCCGGTTGCGACATCGACGAGTCATATCCGTCGAAGTCGAACGTCGAAGGCATCCAGAAGATCGAGCAGCTGCTGCAGGAGCTCGATGAGGGATTCATCTTCGCGAACCTCGTCGAGACCGACAGCCTGTGGGGCCATCGCAACGACCCGGTGAACTTCCACCGCTGCCTGCAGGACTTCGACCGCAGGCTGCCCGACCTGCTCGAGGCGCTGCTGCCGGGCGATCTGTTGATCCTCACGTCCGACCACGGCTGCGATCCCACGACGCCGTCCACC
>DATEXK010000214.1:0-2308 GCA_035257065.1 Gaiellaceae bacterium
GCACCGTGCCGATAGCCCGGATGAGGGACTATGCCGCAGCTCACTTCAATTGACGAACTGCTCGAGCAGATGGTCGCGAACGGCGCCTCTGACCTGCACATCTCGGTCGGAAGCCCGCCCGCCTTCCGTGTGCGTGGGCACATCGTTCGCGCCGAGAACTACGAGCCGCTCAGCGCGGACGACACGCGCAGCCTGCTCTATCGCGTGCTCACGAGCGAGCAGCAGAAGAACTTCGAGCTGAAGCGCCAGCTCGACTTCGCGTACTCGATGCCGGGCCTCGCACGCTTCCGCGTCAACGTCTATTACCAGCGCGAGGCGGTCAGCGCTGCGTTCCGTCTCATTCCGCAGGAGATCAAGACGCTCGAAGAGCTTCGACTCCCGCAGATCCTCCACAGTCTGGCCACGTATCCGCGCGGGCTCGTGCTCGTCACCGGCCCGACCGGTTCCGGTAAGTCGACGACTCTCGCTGCGATCATCGACGAGATCAACCGCACGCGTGCCGAGCACATCCTCACCATCGAGGATCCGATCGAGTTCGTCCACAGGCACAAGATGTGCATCGTCAACCAGCGCGAGATCGGCCCTGACGCGTCGAGCTTCGCCGAAGCACTGAAGGCTGCGCTCCGCCAGGACCCGGACGTGATCCTCGTCGGCGAGATGCGCGACCTCGAGACGATCTCGACGGCGCTCACCGCAGCGGAGACCGGCCACCTCGTCTTCGGGACGCTGCACACGCAGAGCGCGCCCTCGACGATCGACCGCATCATCGACGTCTTTGCGCCGGAGCAGCAGGAGCAGGTGCGGATCATGATCGCGAACTCGCTCCAGGCCGTCGTCACGCAGGCGCTTCTGCCGACCGCCGACGGTGTCGGGCGTATCGCCGCGCTGGAGATCCTGCTCCCCGACGACGCCGTTCGGAACCTCATCCGTCAGGCGAAGATCGAGCAGGTCTACTCGGTGATGCAGACCAAGACGGCCGGCGGCATGCAGACGATGGAGCAGGCGCTCGCCGACCTGGTCCTACGCCAGGTCGTCAACGTCGACGACGCGCTCTCGCGCTCGAGCCGGCCGGACCAGCTCACCGGGCTCCTCGAGCGTCAGGGCTACGACGTCGCCGGCGCGCTCACATCGCTCGGCGCGAAGGCGCCGCCGCCGCCGCAGGCGACGCCCGTGCTGCAGGTTGCGCCGGCAGAGGATGCGCCCGGGCTGCGCATGGCGGGGAGCTGACGATGAGCGACTCGATGTGGAAGAAGGAGATCTCGTTCAAGCGCAAGCCGAAGGTTGACGCGGAGGCTGTTGTCGAGGCTGCGTCGGCGTCTGTCGCGCCGGATGCGCCGAAGCAGTCGATGTTGAAGAAGGAGATCTCGTTCAAGCGCAAGCGGAAGGAGGCACCGACGCCGGAGGCCGTGCTCGAGGCTCCGACGCCGCAGGCCGTGCCCGGAGCTCCCGAGCCGAAGAAGTCATTCCTGAAGAAGGAGATCTCTTTCTCACGCAAGCCCAAAGCGCCAAAGGAGCCTCGTGCGGCACACGCGCCTGAGCCCGTGACGCCGGCGGCGAAGAAGCAGTCGTTCCTCAAGAAGGACATCTCCTTCTCGCGCAAGAAGCACGACAACGAGGTCGACCGGCTCGTCCACGAGGCCGCGCAGTCGTTGTCGCCGTCCTTCGCAGCGTCAGAGCCTGCCTCCGCCGAGACCCTTCCGACCGCGCTCGCCGAGGCGGCCGTCGCCGCGATGGCAGAGGCCGGCGTGCAGGCAGACGCGGAAGCGAAGGCACAGGCTGAGGCGCAGGCGCACGCAGAGGCACAGGCGCAGGCGGAAGCCGAGGCATTCGCACACCGTGCCGCCGAGGCGCCGGTCGAGCTCAGTGCGCCTCCGGCCGCGCTCGACGCGCAGGCTCCCGTCGAGCCGACCTTCGTCGAGCACGCTCCGTCCCAATCTCACGACGCGGACTCCGGGCCGATCGCGCTCGCCGCGGTCCCGGATCCCGAGCCCGTCGACCTCCACGTCGTCACGCCGGTCGCCGCCGAGGCTTCGCCGGAGGCCTTGCCCGAGTCTTCGCCGCCGGCCTTGTCAGAGGCTTCGGCCGAGGGTCAGCTCGTTGAGGCTGCGACCTTCGAGCTCGAGCCGGTCGGGGCCGTCGACGATGTCCATCCTGTTCGCGAGCTCCCGGTTGACGAGCCGGCGCACGACTTCTCGTCGTTCTCGCCGGAGCCGCTCGGCGCATCAGTCGACGAGGCCGCGTCGGTGGTCCTCCAGTCGCTCCCCGTCGAGCCGACCTTCGTCGAGCACGCTCCGTCCCAATCTCACGA
>DATEXK010000215.1:0-7302 GCA_035257065.1 Gaiellaceae bacterium
GCGAGCCTCAGGCGGGGGCGGAGCGAGCGCGCCAGAGCTTGTTCAACTCGTCTTGCGCGTAGAGCAGCTCCACCGGCAGGAAGTACAGCGCGACGAGATAGAACACGAAGCCGAGGATCGGATTCACCTCGGTCGCAAGACGTGCCTGCCGCTGTGCCTGCTGGATGCGCTCGAACGTGCGATACCAGGAGACGAACGGCGGCACGATGATCACCCAACCGATCGTGATTGCGAGTATCGCGGTGACCGGGCTGACGTTGATCCCCGCCGCGTCCCGCAACTCCCGGTTGACCTTGTAGTACCAGACGACGTAGTAGATCCCGAGCGTCACGATCGCGAGCACGAAAACCCCGAACGGATTCCGGATCTTCACGTACGTCGTACCGACCTGGAACTCCTCGGCCACGTCGAGCCGACCTTACTCCCACTCGATCGTCGCGGGCGGCTTCGACGTCACGTCGAGCACCACGCGATTCACGCCGGGGATCTCGTTGACGATCCTGCCGGAGATCGTCTCGATCAAGTCGTAGGGCAGCCGTGCCCAGTCGGCCGTCATCGCGTCGTCGCTCGTCACGGCGCGGATGACGATCGGGTAGCCGTACGTCCGCTCGTCGCCCTGGACACCAACCGAGCGGATCGCGGGCAACACGACGAACGACTGCCACAGGGTGCGGTAGAGGCCGGCGCGCCGCACTTCCTCCTGGAGGATCGAGTCGGCGTCGCGCAGGATCTCGAGCCGCTCGGCGGTGACGTCGCCGATGATGCGAATCGCAAGCCCCGGTCCCGGGAACGGCTGGCGCCACACCATGCGCTCCGCCATCCCGAGCTCCTCGCCGACGCGGCGGACCTCGTCCTTGAACAGCAGGCGTAACGGCTCGACGAGCTTCATCTTCATGTCGTCCGGCAGGCCGCCGACGTTGTGGTGCGACTTGATCGTCGCGGCGACGCCGTCGGTTCCACCCGACTCGATCACATCGCTGTAGAGCGTCCCCTGCACGAGCCACTTGGCGTCGCCGAGCTTGCGCGCCTCCTCCTCGAAGACGCGAATGAACTCGCGGCCGATGATCTTGCGTTTCTGCTCGGGATCCGCGACGCCGGCGAGCAGGTCGAGGAAACGGTCCTGCGCCTGCACGTGCACGAGAGGCACGTGGTAGTGCTCGTCGAACGTCTCGATGACCTGCGCGGCCTCGTCTTTTCGCATCATCCCGTGGTCGACGAAGACACAGGTGAGCTGGTCGCCGACCGCTTTGTAGACGAGGAGCGCGGCGACGGCCGAGTCGACGCCGCCGGAGAGCCCGCAGAGGACGCGTTCCGAGCCGACTTGCGCACGGATGCGCTCGACCTGCTCCTCGATCACTGCGGCGGGCGTCCAGGCGGGCGGCGCGTCGGCGATGTCGTAGAGGAAGTTCTTGAGCACCTGCATGCCGTGCGGCGTGTGCACCACCTCCGGATGGAACTGCACGCCGTACAGCTTCCGGTCGGGCGCTTCGAACGCGCCGATCGGCGTCGAAGGCGACCCTGCGACGACGCGCGAGCCCTCGGGCGGCGCGACGACGGAGTCGCGGTGTGACATCCAGACCGTCTGCTCGGTCGGCGTGTCCTTGAGCAGGCGCGACTCCTCCGTGTGCAGCTCGGTCTTTCCGAACTCGGAGACACCGGTTCGATCGACGCGGCCGCCGAGCTCGAGCGCCATCAACTGCATGCCGTAGCAGATGCCGAGCGTCGGGATGCCGAGCTCGAAGATGCGAGGGTCGACGTGCGGCGCATCGTCCGCGTACACGGACGCCGGGCCGCCGCTGAGGATCAGCGCGTAGGGATTGCGCGCGCGCACGGCCTCGGGCGAGATCGTGTGGCCGACGAGCTCGGAGTAGACGCGACACTCGCGCACGCGGCGCGCGATCAACTGTGAGTACTGCCCGCCGAGATCGATGACGAGCACCGGCCGGTCCTCAGGGCTGTGCTTCGAGTCAGAGCTGGGGAACTGCAGGACCTGCGACGGCTCAGCGGCGATAGTTCGGCGCCTCTTTCGTGATCGTCACGTCGTGCGGATGCGACTCGCGCAGCCCGGCTCCCGTGATGCGTACGAAGCGCGCAGCCTTCATCTCGTCGATCGTCGCCGCGCCGCAGTAGCCCATCGCCTGGCGCAGGCCTCCGATCAGCTGGTACACGATCGGCCGCAGCGGCCCCTTGTACGCGACCCGCCCCTCGATCCCTTCGGGGACGAGCTTGTCGACGTCCTCGACGTCGCCCTGGAAGTAGCGGTCCTTGGAGAACGAGCGCCCGCGCATCGCGCCGAGCGAGCCCATGCCGCGGTACTCCTTGAAGCGCTCGCCCTGGACGAGGATGACTTCACCCGGCGCCTCCTCGGTACCGGCGAACAGCGAGCCGAGCATCACCGTGTCGGCGCCTGCGGCAATCGCCTTTGCGATATCCCCCGACGTCGTCATGCCGCCGTCGCCGATGAGTGGCACGCCTTCTGCGGCCGCCACGTCGGCGCAGTCGTAGATCGCAGTCACCTGCGGCACGCCGACGCCTGCAACGACGCGGGTGGTACAGATCGACCCAGGCCCGATGCCTACCTTCACGGCGTCGGCACCTGCTTCGAGCAGCGCACGCGTCGCTTCACCGGTTGCGACGTTGCCGGCGATCACGTCGACCTCGACAGAGCTTTTGATCTTGCGCACCATCTCGAGAACGCCCGAGGAGTGACCGTGCGCCGTATCGACGACGAGCACGTCCACGCCTGCTGCGACGAGCGCCTGCGCGCGCTCGACTGCCTCGGGACCGACGCCGACGGCCGCGCCCACACGGAGCCGGCCGCGATCGTCCTTCGTGGCGTTCGGGTACTCGATCTTCTTCTGGATGTCCTTGACGGTGATGAGCCCGCACAACCGGCCGTCGCCGTCGACGACCGGAAGCTTCTCGATCTTGTGGCGGTGGAGGATCTCCTCCGCCTCCTCGAGCGTCGTGCCGACCGGTGCGGTCACGAGGTTGCGCGACGTCATGAGCGCCGACACGGGCTGCTCGACGTCGGTCTCGAAGCGGAGGTCGCGATTCGTGAGGATGCCGACGAGAATTCCGCCCGCATCGGTGATCGGCACACCGGACACCTTGTAGCGCGCCATCAGCCCCAGCGCATCGCGTATGAGCGCGCCGGGCGGCAGCGTCACCGGCTCCACGATCATCCCCGACTCCGAGCGCTTCACCTTGTCGACCTCCGCGGCCTGCGCCTCGATCGAGAGGTTCCGGTGGACGATCCCGATGCCGCCCTCGCGCGCGAGCGCGATCGCCAGACGCGCCTCGCTGACGGTGTCCATCGCCGCCGAGACGACGGGGATGCTGAGCTCCACCGAGCGCGTCAGGCGCGTCCGCGTCGACACGTCGTTCGGGAGCACGCGCGACTCGGCCGGGACGAGCAGGACGTCGTCGAAGGTCAGACCCTCCTTGGCGAACTTCCGGTCCAGGTCGAGCAAGCGCTGCAGCTCGTCTGGACGGAAATCAACGCTCAAGGGAAGTGGATGGTACCACCCGTCGCGGACGACCCCGGCGCCCGAACACGCTCCTAACAGGAGCGGGCTACCGTGAGATCGATGGGCATGCTCATCACCGCCATTGCCCTCGCTGCGTCGCTCGTCCACTCGCCGACGGTCCAGCCGACCCGGCAGCTCGCCGCCGCCGGCCAGGTTCCGCAAACGCTCCTCCCCAGCTCGTCCGGCACGATCCAAGCCTTCGCGCAGGACGGGACGTCGATCGCCTGGTTCTCGGCGAGCACGAAGAATTGCAACGCCGTCTGGGTCCTCTCGCTCGCGAACGGCGCCCGGTCCCAGCTACCGGACGAGTCCGCCGCGGCGCGCAACGTGACGTGCCGCTGGGACGTTTCGCCTCCGGTGAACCTTGCGCTCGCAGGCCCGGACGCGCTGTGGACACTGAAGGACACGCAGGCGACGCTCCCGTTCGACTACGTCGTCGGCTCCGGAGTCGTCGATGACCGGGTGGAGCGACGCTTCCAGGAGGTCGCCCACGCGAAGAGCGGAATCGGGCTCTGGCTCGGCGGCATCGCCGGCGACAGCGTGGGCACCGGCGCGCCGAGTGTGAGCACGCTCGTCTACGCCACGGCCTCGGTTCAGTATGTCGACGAGATCGCCTGCCTCTCCGGCGGCTCATGCAAGACACAGCTTTCCGGCGGCGGCGTGTACCGAGTCGTCGGGCGCCCGCCGGCAACGTTGATCCCGAACACGCAAGGCGCGGTGGCCGTGGCCGTGTCGGGATCGACGGTCGCCTACGTGCCGGCGGCCGCCACGGGCAAGCACGGGCGGCCGGTCGCCGCGCCAGACGTGCCGATCGAGATCGTGGACGCCGACACCGGCGCCCCGATCGCGCACGTCGCGCCCGAGGGTACGCCGGTCGCGATCGCCCTCGCGCCGCACATGCTCGCCACCCTCGAGCGGACGACGGAAGGGCTGAAGCTCGACTGGTACTCGTACTCCGCCACGACGGGTAGCCGCGTCGGCTCAATCGCGGTCAAGTCCACGACGGCGCCCGAGATCACCGCGAACGACCAGATCGCCGTGTTCCGGGTCGGCCGGTTCCTGCACGTGCTCACGTTCGCGACCGGCCACAGCCGGACCGTCGTCGAGACCGTCGGCCGGCCGGTCGGGGTGTCGCTGGAAGGCAGCAGGCTCGCGTGGGCCGAGAACATCCGCGGGCGCGGGCGCATCCGCGCACTCTTCGTCAACGGACGCGCCTAGTGGTGGACAACTACGCGGAGACGGGCTTGAGCTCTTCGAGCTCCACGCCGCCCGCCAGACGGCTCGCCTCGCGTACGTCGAACCGCCCCGCGCCCAGTTCGAGGACGGAGGCCGCCGCCGCGCCAACGCCGATGCGCAGGGCCTCGTCGAGCGAGCCGCCGTTGAAGCGCACGGCGAGGAATCCTGCAAGCAGCACATCGCCGGCGCCGACGGGTGCGATCGGATCGATGCGCGCCACGGACGCGCGAAAGCGTCGAACCTGACGGTCTTCGCGGAAGAGCCCGAAGCATGAGGTCTCCTGCGTGATCAGCACGTTGCGCGCGCCGAGGTCGGCGATCGCGTCGAGCGCCATCAAGAAATCTTCCTCGTCGGAGAACTCCTGCCCGACGAGGCTCTCTGCCTCTCGCTGGTTCGGTGAGACGAGGAACGGCTCGGCCTCGACGCCGATCCGCAACGGCTCGCCTTCGCAGTCGAGGACGCACTGCACGCCGCGCCGGTTCAGGTCGCGAATCGCCTCGGCGTAGAAGTCGTCCTCGACATCGCGCGGCAGGGAGCCCGAGAACACGACGAACGACGCGACGCGCGACAGGTAGCGCAGCTTGTCGAGCAGCGTTTCGAGCTCCTCGGGCCGTACCGCCGGTCCCCACTCATAGATCTCGCTCAGCCGGCCGGCCGTCGGGTCGACAACCGCCATCGACGTGCGCGATTCGTCGGAGATGCGCACGAAGTCGTTGAGGATCGCTTCCGACGCGAGCTCCTCGATGATCCTGTCGCCCGCGCGCCCGCCGGCGAATCCCGTCGCGATCACCGGCGCCTCGAGCTGCTTGAGCGCGCGCGCCACGTTGATGCCCTTCCCGCCTGCGGACGTCAGGCTCGCGCTCGCACGATGACGATGCCCGAGCTGAAAGTTCGGCACGGTGAGCGTGCGATCGACTGCGGCGTTGAGGGTGACGGTGACGATCATGAGAAGAGCCCCAGGAGATGATGCCCTGTCCTGGTGGCGTACCACCGTAGCCGTCCGCCGAATCCCGGGCGGGGAACCGAGCGGGCTGCCAGCAGCGGCCTCGTTCCGAGCAGGGTACGGCCGTCCCAGACCTCGATGCGCCCGAGCCGCTGGCCCCGCACCACGGGGAGCGATACCGCCGACGGCGCGATCACGCGCTCCAGAAGGGGCCTCCCTGCCCGTACGACCCGTACGAGCGGCCTCGACGCGACGAGAGCGACAGATCTGCGCCCCCACCCGACTGCGGCCTGGGCGTACACCACTCGACGAACGAGCGTCGACGTGCGGTACTGCGACACGCCCCACTCGAGCAGCCGCTGGAGATCGTCATTTCGCTGGGTGCGCGTCGGGCTGCCGAGGATCACGGCGTAGATCGTGTAGCCCTGCCGCCGAACCGCAGCGACCTGACACCAGCCGGCGTCACCGGTGTGGCCGGTCTTGACACCGATGAGCCCCGGCACGACTCCGAGCAGGTCGTCCCATGTGTGCACCACGACCCGGCCGCCTTCGATCGTGTCGGTGCGCTCGCGCACGAGCGAGCGCACGACGGGCGAGTGCATCGCGACCTGCGCCAGAACGGCGACGTCGCGCGCACTCGACACGTGGCCGGGAACGTCGAGCCCGTCGGGCCGTTCGAAGTGCGTGTGATGCAAGCCGATGGCACGAGCCCGCGCATTCATCCACGAAACGAACAGCGGGATGTCGCCACCCGAAGCCGCAGCGGCGAGCGCGTCCGCTGCGTTGTTGGCGCTCTGGATGAGTGCGCCCTTCAGCAGATCGCGCACCGTAATGCGCTGGCCTGCGACGAGCGGGATGCGCTCCTCTCCCACCCTGGCCGCCGAGCGCGTGACGATCACCTCGTCGTCGAGCTTCAGGTGCTGGAGGGCGACGAGCACCGTCATCAGCTTGGTCAGGCTCGCTATCGGCAGCTCGACCTGCGCGTCGTGCGACGCGAGCACCTCGCCGTTCGAGGCGTTGACGATGTAGAAGGCGCTCGCGTTCGGGACCGGCGCCGCCCTCTCGGACGGGGCGGCGGCCCGGGCTGACGCTGTCGCGGCGAGCGAGACGACCACGACACACAGCAGTCGGCGCATGCGCCAGACGTTACTTGACGCGGATTCGCTGCCCGACCTGGAGCGAGTTCGAGCTGACGCCCGGATTGAGCCCTTCGAGCTCGGCGACGCTCGTCCCGCTCCGCCCGGCGATCGAGCCGAACGTATCGCCGCTCTGCACCGTCGCGTACTGGGCGCCTGCGACCGTGCCGGACGTCGTGTCGGTCGCGGAGGTGTGGGAGCTCGTGATCGTGCGCGTCGTGTCCGCCGGCACGCGGGCAGTGGACGGGCGCGTCACCGGCCCGAGCGCCGTCGTCGTCTGGCCGGGCGAGATGCCCTTCCCACCGAGCGCGGAATGGATGAGAACGGCGAGCACCGTGGCGGCCAGCAAGAACGCTGCGGGCGCGGCGTAGCGGGCGATCGAACGACGAGGGGCGCGTGCCATCTAGGCGCCGGAGACGGCCCAGACCTCGCGCGCGAGCCGCTCGGCCTCGGCCTC
>DATEXK010000216.1:0-2458 GCA_035257065.1 Gaiellaceae bacterium
CGTGGCGTCAGCAGTCGTAGTCGCGGGGTGTTCAGCCCCGAAGCCGGTCCAGGCTCTGTCGCCGAAAGCGTCTCCTCGAGTCACGACGGCGTCGAGTCCCGCTCCCACGATCAGACTCGGTCGAGTCGCCTCCACCACGTCGCGGAACTGGTCCGGCTACTGCGTCACGGGTCGTCGTTTCAAGAGCGTCTCTGCGACGTGGATTCAGCCTCCCGTCTCGCTCAAGGGTAAGCCCTGGCGGGGCGTCGACGTCTGGGTCGGCCTCGACGGGTGGAACGGTCCCACCGTGGAACAGGTTGGTACCGAGGCTGACTGCCAAGGTGGTCAGACGTCTTGGACCGACTCGTATGGCTGGTTCGAAATGTATCCGCAAGACCCGGTCGACGTTGTCTGGGCTCACGTCTCTGTTGGCAAGGCTCGGATGGAGATTGGCCCAGGAGACACCATCTCTGCCACGGTCGTCCGCCTGGGTCCCCGTCGCTTCAGGCTCACTCTGGTCGATTTGACGAAGGGTGAGCGCTTCTCGACCGTGCAGTCCAGCGCCGCCGCCCACTGTGCGAGCGCGGAGATCATCGTCGAGACGCCTGATAAGAACGGCGAGGAGCTCGCTGCCTTCAAGCCCATCCGCTTCTCCAAATGCACCGTCGATCGTCGTCCGCTGGGAGCGTTTGTCAGCAAGCGCGTTGCGGTGTTCTCAGGCGGCCGTCAACTGACTGGCGCGTCTGCGCTGAACGCCGACGGCAGCGGCTTCTCCGTCGCGAGAGAGTAGCGCCGTCAGGAGTGTTGGTCTAACAGGCGCATCGTTAGCAGGCTCGCAGGAGGGTTGGTCTATCGAGCGCGTCGAGCAGACCGGTCCGAAGGCTTCGACGAGACACCACGCGCAGCGAGCCGGCAGCTCAGGCGCTCCAACGTCCGGCGGAAGCCTTTGTCTACCGTGACCTCAGGCCGGGTATCATGCAATATGATTATCTGATGCACGCGCCAGGAGATGCGACATGTCAGATGTGACCGTCACGGAAATCGCGCGCCACTTTGCCGACTACCTTAATCGCGTCGCCTACCGCCGCGAGTCGTTTACGCTTGTGCGCGGGAAGAAACCCCTCGCGGAGTTGCGGCCGCTGCCTGCAGGCAAGCGGCTCTCGGAGCTGCCCGCTCTGTTTGCGTCCTTGCCCCGTCTGTCTTCGTCCGAAGCGACGGATTTCGCCGACGACCTGTCCAGCGCGCAAGCCGAGTTGGCACACGCGGAGGTTCGTGACGCGTGGCAGTCCTGATCGACGCCAGCATTCTGATCGAGGCCGAGCGAGGCAGGCTTGAGCTAGGATCGCACGTCGCGCGCCACGCCGACGAAGAGTCCTTCCTGTCTGTCATCACCGCCAGTGAGCTCCTTCACGGCGTGCATCGGGCAACGCGACCGGACGTGCGAGCGAAGCGCTCCGCCTTCGTCGAGGGCATCCTCGAACGCTTCCCGCTGCTCTCCGTGGATCTTGCCTGTGCGAGGGCGCACGCGCAGATCTGGGCCGAGCTTCGCCAAGCCGGCACGATCATCGGCCCGCACGACCTCTGGCTCGCCGCTACCTGTGTGGCCCACGGACTGACGATGGTCACGGCCAACATCCGCGAGTTCGAGCGCGTTCCTGGGTTGGCGGTCGACGTCTGGTCGGAGGCCTAGCCGACCTTACATCGTCGTTCGCAGCGGCGTGCGGCACTGATGCGTCGGTCGCTCACAACTGAGAATCCGGTCTGTCACCACGTTCGGGGTTGACGTCGGGCAGCGGGCTGGAGAGTCGGCGGAGGCGGGGCCGGGGGTTGAGGGACGCTTCGGAGCGTGAGCGACATCCACAGCCTTGGCTGCGGATCCCTACTTCCGGTTTCGCGGAGCGCGTCCCGAGCCCCCGGCCCCGCCGCAGCCGACGGACCGCGCAGGCTGGAGCAACGTCGCCGTGCGCCGCGAGTCGGTTCAGACAGGGTCCTCTTCCGCTCGCACGCCGAAGCCTGCCGCCGCGATCTTCTCGAGCAGCTCGTCGGCCGGCGGCTGCAGAAGCGCGTCGACTCGTGCGGGGTCGTCGCCGCGTGCCGAGAGCGTGATGCGCAGGGTCACCGCCGGCCCCATCACCTTGGCGCGTGATTTGACGTAGACCTCGGGGTGGGCGCGCTCGACGGCGCCGAGGATGTCGGCGATCGCCGACTCGTCCTGGAGGTCGACGACCAGCGTGCGTTCCTCGTAGTGAGCGACGCCGAAGATGCGGTCGAAGACCTGAGAGAGCGAGTGCTCGACGATGGCGGCGAGCTCCTCGGGCACGCCGGGAAGCGAGACGAACGTCGTGGGTCCGCGCTCGAGCACGACCCCCGGTGCGCCGCCCACGGGGTTCGGCACCGGGGCGGCGCCCTGTGGCAGGTGGGCCATCTTCAGGCGAGCCTCGTTCATCTCGGCGAACGGTACGAGGCCGGCGGCCGCGAA
>DATEXK010000217.1:0-2961 GCA_035257065.1 Gaiellaceae bacterium
CGCCTCGGGCGCCGCGGCCTCCGGTGCCGGCGCTTCGGGCGCCGCGGCCTCAGGCTGCGCGCCTCCGGTCGCTCCGCCGATCTGCGCGAGCATCGTCCCCACGTCGACCGTCTCGCCCTCCTGGACGAGGATCCGCGTCACGACACCTGACGCCGGGCTCGGAACCTCGGTGTCGATCTTGTCCGTCGAGATCTCGAGCAGGGGCTCGTCGGCCTCGACCGTCTCACCTTCCTGCTTCAGCCATTTCGTGATCGTGCCCTCGGAGACGGAAACGCCCATCTGGGGCATCACGACGTCGGTTGCGGTCTCCGTGGCCATGGCTCTCCTTCTAGTACTCCGCGAGCTCGCGAAGGCCTTTCACGACGTCTTCCACCTGCGGGATGAACGCCTTCTCGAGGGGTGGAGCGAACGGTACCGGCGTGTCGGGCGCCGCCACGCGCTTGACCGGCGCGTCGAGGTCCTCGAATGCCTCCTCGGCGATCGTCGCCGCGATCTCGGCGCCGAAGCCGCCCGTGCGCGTGTCCTCGTGCAGGACGAGCACCTTCGATGTCTTCCGAACCGATTCCAGTACAGCCTCACGGTCCCACGGCATGATCGTGCGCAGGTCGACGACCTCGACCGAGACGCCGTCCTTCTCGAGTTGCTGCGCGGCTTCGTCGGCCGTGTAGACCATCGCGCCCCACGTGATCACCGAGATGTCGCTGCCCTCGCGGTGCGTGCGCGCCTTCCCGATCGGCACGGTGTAGCGCTCTTCGGGCACCTCTGCCTTGATGCGGCGGTACAGGTGCTTGTGCTCGAAGAAGAGCACCGGGTTCGGATCTTCGATCGCCGCGATGAGCAGTCCCTTCGCGTCCGCGGGCGTCGCCGGGCACACGCACTTGAGGCCCGGGATGTGTGCGAACGACGACTCGGGGTTCTGCGAGTGGAACGGGCCGCCCGAGAAGCCGCCGCCGGACGGCAGGCGCACGACGATCGGCACCGGCGTCCCGACGCGCCAGCGCTGCTTCGCCGCGATCGTGACGAGATGGTCCCACGCGCAGGAGATGAAGTCGGCGAACTGCATCTCGCAGACCGGGCGCATGCCCATCATCGCGGCACCGGTCGCGCCGCCGACGATCGCCGTCTCCGCGAGCGGCGCGTCGATGACGCGCCACGGCCCGAACTCCTCCTGGAATCCCTGCGACACTTTGAACGCACCGCCGTAGACGCCGACGTCCTCGCCGATCAGGAACACGCGCTTGTCGCGGCGCATCTCCGTCCGCAGCCCGTCGGAGATCGCCTGCAGATATGTCATCTCCGCCATCGCGCGCCTACTTGTGGTGTGGGGTGTCGAGGTCTTCCGGCGTCGCGTACACACCGTGGAGAAGATCGGCCGGGTCGGGCTGGGGCGACTCCTCGGCCTGTCGGAGCGCCTCGCTGAGCAGGTGCTTGACCTGCTCGATGATCGTGCCCTCCTCCTCGTCGGTCATCTCCGCGTTCGTGTGGAGCCACGTGCGGTAGCGCTCGATCGGGTCGGACTCGGCCCAGCGCTCGAACATCACCTTCGGGATGTAGGACGCGTCGTCGTGAACCGCGTGCCCTTCCATGCGCAGCGTCACGCACTCGAGCAGCGTCGGCCCGCCGCCGTCGCGCGCCTTCTCGATCGCTCGCTTCGCCTCGCGGTAGACCGCGAGCACGTCGGTGCCGTCAACGACGACACCTTCGAAGCCGTACGCCTGCGCGCGGTCGGCGACGTGCTCGGTGGCGAACTCGAGATGCGACGGCGTCGAGTACGCCCACTGGTTGTTGTCGCAGACGAAGATCATCGGCAGCTTGCGCGTGCCCGCGAAGGTCATCGACTCGTGCGCGTCGCCGCGCGCCGAGGCGCCCTCGCCGAACCAGCCGAGCGCGACGCGGCGCTCCTCGCGGATGCGGAATGCGAGCGCCGCTCCGGTTGCGACCGGCAGCATCGCCGGCAGGTGGCTGACCATCGCGATCAGGCCGAGCTGCGCGTCGGCCATGTGGACGTTGCCGTCGCGGCCGTGCGTCGGGCCGTCCTGGCGGGCCATGTACTGGGCGAAGATGCGCCACGGCTCGACGCCGCGGACGATGTGGACGCCCATGTCGCGGTGGAGCGGCGCCCCGACGTCCTCGGGGCCCATCGCGGTCGCGACGCCGACGGCGGCTCCCTCGTTGCCGCGGCCGGTGTAGAAGGAGCCCGGGATCTTGCCCTGCTTGTAGAGGATGTGGCCGCGCTCCTCGACGCCGCGCGTGATCAGCATGTTCCGGTAGATGCCGAGCAGGTCCTCGCGATCGAGGCCCGCCTCTCTGACCTCGCTCAGCGAGCCGACCGGCTCGGCTTCTCTCGCAATTGCCATGGTGTCTCTGATCCCCCGTCGAACGCGGGTTGAATCTGCGAGTCTAGCCGCATCGCTCCGCTCGCTTCACGGGGGAAACCAGTTTCCCCCGTGGGCCCCCTTCTGGTTGTCGTGCTCTCGGCCGGGCGCGTCACTGCTGCGCGGAACAAGTTCCGCTCCGCGACGTTGGCGGAGGCACGGGATCAGACCCCGGTCTGATCCCCAACGGTTTCCCAGTCGTACGTGGCTCCGATTCCCCGCAGCCGGGCTCGGGTCTCCTCGTCGCAAAGGGCTCCGTGGACGCCCGCCTCGTAGAACGAGCGCGGATCGAGGCCGAGCGAGGTCGCGGCCTCGTAGTCGCGGCCCAGATCGGTGTCGAACATCGCCGGGTCGTCGGTCGAGATCGAGCAACGGACGCCGGCGGCCGCGAGGCGCGGCAGCGGATGGTCTGAGAGCGACGCGACCACGCCCGTGCGGAGGTTCGAGAGCGGGCACACGTCGAGCACGGTGCCCCGGCCGGCGAGCTCACGGACGAGGCCCGGATCCTCTGCCGCGCGGATGCCGTGGCGCACCCGGTCGGCGCCGAGCGCGTCGAGCGCGCCGCGCACCGAATCCGCGCCGGCGA
>DATEXK010000218.1:0-15840 GCA_035257065.1 Gaiellaceae bacterium
GGTCGCCGAGCCCGCCGCCGAGGCTGAGCCTGCTGCGGAGGAGCCCGCTGCCGAAGCGGCGCCTGCCGCTCCCGCGGAGCCGGAGACGCCGGCCGAGCCGCAGGCGCAGTCGCAGCCGAAGAAGAAGTTCAAGCGGCCCCCGCGTGCGGAGCGCCCCAAGAAGACCAGGGTCAAGCGGCCCGCGCCGACCGGTGTGCGCAAGCCGATCTCGCGCGAGCCGAAGCCGGAGCACGATCGCGGCCGACGGCAGGAGCGGCGCGGCGTCGTCGTCTCCGACGCGATGGACAAGACGATCGTCGTCAAGGTCGACACCATCCGTGCGCACCCGCGGTACAAGAAAGTGATTCGCCGCTCGACGAAGTTCCATGCGCATGACGAGTCGAACACCGCCAAGATCGGCGACCTCGTCCGCATCGTCGAGACGCGGCCGCTGTCGAAGACGAAGAACTGGCGTCTGGCCGAGATCGTCGAGGCCGCGAAATGATTCAGCAGGAGTCCCGTCTCAAGGTGGCCGACAACACCGGCGCCCGCGAGATCCTCTGCATCCGCGTGATGGGCGGCCATCACCGCCGCTACGCGCGGGTTGGAGACATCATCGTCGGCACCGTCAAGACGGCGACGCCGCAGGGTGCGATCAAGAAGGGCGAGGTCGTGCGCGCGGTCGTCGTGCGCACGAAGAAGCCGTTCGGCCGCAACGACGGCACGTCGATCGCGTTCGACGAGAACGCCGCCGTGATCATCGACAACGCGCGCAACCCGCGCGGCACCCGCATCTTCGGGCCGGTCGCGCGTGAGCTGCGCGAGCGCAACTTCATGAAGATCGTCTCGCTCGCCCCGGAGGTGTTGTAGATGGCCCAGACAATGAAGATCCGCACCGGAGACACCGTCGAGGTGCGCACCGGCAAGGACCGGGGCAAGCGCGGCCGTGTGATCGAGTCGCTCCCCAAGCAGGGCCGCGTCCTCGTCGAGAACGTGAACATCGTCAAGCGGCATCAGCGGCCGCGCCCGATCCAGAACTCGAGCCGGATGGGCGGCCCGTCGATCATCCCCGGCGGGATCATCGAGAAGTCGGCGCCGCTGCAGGTGTCGAACGTGATGGTGGTCTGCCCGACCTGCAAGAAGGCGACCCGCGTCGGCACCGTCACGAAGACGGTCAAGGACAAGACGATCCGCGTTCGGGTCTGCAAGAACCCGGAGTGCGGTCAGGAGATCGACAAGTAATGGCAACCGACACGTACGTCCCGCGCATGAAAGAGCAGTACGAGAACGAGATCCGTCCCGCGTTGAAGGACGAGCTCGGCCTGAGCTCGATCATGCAGGTGCCGCGGATCGAGAAGATCACGCTCAACATGGGAGTCGGCGAGGCGAAGACCGACGCGAAGCAGCTCGACGCCGCGATGGACGAGCTGACGATCATCGCCGGCCAGCGCCCGCAGATTCGCAAGGCGACCAAGTCGGTCGCACAATTCAAGATCCGCGAGGGCATGCCCATCGGCGCGAAGGTGACGCTGCGCGGGACGCGCATGTACGACTTCCTCGACCGGCTGGTCTCGATTGCGCTGCCGCGCATCCGCGACTTCCGCGGGCTGAACCCCCGCTCGTTCGACGGACGCGGCAATTACTCGCTCGGCGTCCGCGAGCAGATCATCTTTCCGGAAATCGACTACGACGCCATCCAGCAGGTTCGAGGCCTCGACGTGACGATCACGACGAGCGCCAAGACCGATGTGGAGGCGCGCGCGCTGCTGCAGGCTCTCGGCCTGCCGTTTGCGAGCGCCGACGGCCAGAGGAGGGACTAACACCACGTGGCGAAAACGAGCCTCGTTGTCAAGCAAAAGCGGCCTCAGAAGTACAAGGTCCGCGCATACACGCGCTGTAACCGTTGTGGGCGGCCGCGTGCCGTCTTCCGCAAGTTCGGCGTGTGCCGCATCTGCCTGCGGGAGCTCGCCCACCAGGGCAGCATCCCCGGCATGACGAAGTCCAGTTGGTAGGAGAAAAGACGTGCTGACAGATCCGATCGCAGACATGCTCACCCGCATCCGGAACGCCAACAAGGCGCTCCACGAGAAGGCAACCATGCCGAGCTCGAAGATGAAGGTGGAGCTCGCCCGTCTCCTGAAGGAGGAGGGCTACATCCGGGACTACCACGTCGAGAAGGGCGAGTCCTTCGATACCCTGGTCGTCGACCTCAAGTTCGGCCGCAATCGCGAGCGGGTCATCTCCGGCCTGAAGCGCGTGTCGAAGCCGGGCCGCCGGGTCTACGCGCGGAAAGATCGTCTGCCGCGTGTCTTGGGCGGAATGGGTGTCGCCGTTCTGTCGACGTCGTCCGGTCTCGTGACCGGCCGCACCGCGCAGGAGCGCGGTGTCGGCGGCGAGGTCGTTTGCTTCATCTGGTGATCACATGAGTCGAATCGGAAAAGCCCCCATCGAAATCCCCGCCGGCGTGAGCATTCAGCTGGAGCCCGGCCGCGTCGCGGTCACGGGCCCGCTCGGCTCGCTCCAGCAGGTCGTGCCGCAGCGCATGAAGATCGAGCAGGAGGACGGCACGCTCACCGTGTCCCGTCCGACCGAGCGCGCTCCCGACCGTGAGCTGCACGGCCTGACGCGCACCCTGATCGCGAACATGGTCGAGGGTGTCACGAAGGGCTTCGAGAAGCGGCTGGAGATCCAGGGAGTCGGCTACCGCGCCGCGCTCAAGGGCGACGACCTCGAGTTGCAGGTCGGCTACTCGCACTCCGTGACGATCAAGCCGCGCACGGGCATCACGTTTGAGGTTCCCGCGCCGACGCAGGTCGTCGTCAAGGGAACCGACAAGCAGCAGGTCGGTCAGACCGCTGCCGAGGTTCGCAAGGTGCGGCCGCCGGAGCCCTACAAGGGCAAGGGCATCCGCTACGAGGGCGAATACGTCCGCAGGAAGGTAGGCAAGCGTGCCTAGTTTGACGGTCAGTCAATCGCGCGCCCGGCGGCATCGTCGCGTGCGCGGCAAGGTGGCAGGCACGGCCGAGCGGCCTCGTCTCGCCGTGTTCCGCTCCAACCGCGGCATCGAGGCGCAGCTCGTCGACGACCAGACCGGTCGCACGCTTGCGGCCGCCTCGTGGATCAGCCTCGGGAAATCGTTCAAGGGCGACAAGTCCGCCCAGGCGGCCGAGGTTGGCAAGCTCCTCGCCGCCAATGCAAAGCAGGCCGGCGTCGAGGCTGTGGTCTTCGACCGTGGCGGCTACCTGTACCACGGACGTGTCAAAGCGCTCGCCGACGGCGCGCGCGAGGGAGGGCTGCAGTTCTAATGGCTGTCGATTTTTCAGAGACGCGTGAGCTGAAGGAGCGCGTGGTCGAGATCAACCGCGTCGCGAAGGTCGTCAAGGGCGGCCGGCGGTTCTCGTTCACCGCGCTCGTCGTCGTCGGCGACGAGATCGATCGCGTCGGCGTCGGATACGGCAAGGCGCGCGAGGTTCCACTCGCGATCACCAAAGCGGTGGAAGACGCCAAGAAGAACTTGTACACGGTGCCGAAGCACGGATCGACGATCACCCATGAGGTGCTCGGCCGGTTCGATGCGGCGCGCGTGATGCTCCGCCCGGCCTCAGACGGTACGGGTGTGATCGCCGGAGGCGGCGTGCGCGCCGTGCTCGAGCTCGCCGGCGTGCGCAACGTGCTTGCGAAGAGCCTCGGGACGACGAACCCGATCAACATGGCGAAGGCGACCATGGCGGCGCTCCACGAGCTCCGTCGGCCCGAGGACGTCGCGCGGATCCGCGGCAAGCAGATCAGCGAAGTCCTGCCGCTGCCGTCGATCAAGACGAAGCAGCAGCTCGACCAGGCTGCCGCTGCGGTCGTCGCCGCCGCTGCTGCCACCG
The DNA here is from genome assembly GCA_035257065.1 of Gaiellaceae bacterium. GTDB lineage: Bacteria > Actinomycetota > Thermoleophilia > Gaiellales > Gaiellaceae > Palsa-739. The sequence goes on from DATEXK010000218.1 coordinate 3,855, forward strand.
GCATCGTCGTCGTCGAGCCTGACGCGCCTACGGAGATTCCTGCGGTGGAGGCCCCGGCAGCGGAAGCCCCGGCAGCGGAGGCCCCGGCAGTGGAGGCGCCCCCCAAGCCGAAGCGCGCCGCGAAGCCCAAGGCGGCCGCGGTCGTCGAGGAAGCGCCCGTCGAGGCGAGCGCCCCGGCCGAGGCCGTCGTCGAGGCGCCTGTCGAGGAGCCGAAGAAGAAGAAGACGAGCGTCGCGAAGCGGCTCAAGAAGACCGTGATCCCCGAGGACGACCAGCCGAAGAAGGGACGCGACTAGATGGCGAAGGTGAAGATCACCCAGGTCAAGAGCAAGATCGGCCAGAGCGAGCGGCATCGCGGCACGCTGCGCGCGCTCGGGCTCGGCAAGATCGGCCGCAGCGTCGAGCAGACGGAGTCTCCGGTGCTCGTCGGGATGCTGCGCAAGGTCCGCCACCTCGTAAAGGTGGAGGAGGCGTCGTAAATGGGTGAGAGAGCACTGAACCTGACGGATCTGCAGCCGGCGCAGCCGCGCAAGGACCGCAAGCGCGTCGGGCGCGGACCCGGCTCCGGCAAGGGCAAGTACGCCGGCCGTGGAAACAAGGGCCAGAAGTCGCGCGCAGGCTCGCACAAGATGCGCGCCGGCTTCGAGGGCGGCCAGATGCCGATCTACATGCGCATCGGCAAGCTGCGCGGCGCGACGTCGAAGGACGCGATGCCGGTGGGCCCGTTCCGCACCGAGACGGTGCCCGTGAACCTGCGCGACCTCGACCGGTTCGACGCCGGCGACGTGGTCACGCCCGAGGCTCTCGTCGAGAAGCGCCTGATCAAGAACACGAAGATCGACGTGAAGCTGCTCGGCACGGGCGAGATCTCGAAGAAGCTCACCGTCCGCGTGCACGGCATCTCGGCGACCGCTCGCGAGAAGATCGAAGCTGCGGGAGGGACCGTCGAGCTGCTGCGCGAGCCGAAGGTGCGCAAGCACAAGCACCACAAGGGCAAGCCGGCTGCAGCTGCGACGCCCGCCGCGGCCGCCGAGGCTGACGCAGCAGACGAGCCGGCTGCCGAGGCCGACGTCGCGGCCGAGGACACCGAAGCGGCGACCCCCGAGGCGTAGTGCTCTCCTGGCTCGCCAACGCGTGGCGCGTCCCGGAACTGCGCCGCCGCGTGCTCTTCACGGCGGTTGTCCTCGCGATCTACCGCTTCGGCTCGTGGCTTCCCGCGCCGGGCATCGACCAGGCCGCGATCAAGTCGTACTTCGGCGGCGGCGGCGGTGGCGGCGTCTTCGCGCTGCTGAACCTCTTCTCGGGGTCGGCGCTGTCGCGCTTCTCGCTCTTCGCGCTCGGGATCATGCCGTACGTCACCGCGTCCATCATCGTTCAGCTCATGACGGTCGTCGTCCCCACGCTCGAGCGGCTGCAAAAGGAGGGCGAGGCGGGCTACGCGAAGATCACGCAGTACACGCGCTACCTGACGATCGTCCTCGCCGCGGCTCAGGCGACCGGTTACGCGTTCCTCTTCAAGCGCCAGGGCGCCCTGCCGAACGTGAACTCGGGCAAGCTCGTGATCATCGTGCTCACGCTCACCGGGGGCACCGCGCTGCTGATGTGGATGGGCGAGATGATCACGAAGCGCGGGATCGGCAACGGCATCTCACTGCTGATCTTCGCGTCCATCCTCTCGGCTGCGCCCGCCGGCGTCACGGCGTGGATCAACGGCGGCACGCTCGAGCGGCTGTTCTTCCCGATTCTCGCAATCTCGGTCGTCGTGGTCGTCGTCTTCGTGCAGGAGGGCCAGCGGCGCATCCCCGTGCAGTACGCCCGCAGGCAGCTCGGGAACCGGCAGACGACGGGCGGCTCGACGTACATGCCCCTGCGTGTGAACATGGCCGGCGTCATCCCCGTGATCTTCGCGGCGGCGATCATGGCGCTCCCGCCGACGCTCGCGCAGTTCGTGCCGTCGTGGACGGGCTTCGTGAGCCGAAACTTCCTGCCGACGAGCTGGATCTACCTCGCCGTCGAGGCGGCCTTGATCATCGTCTTCACGTACTTCTACACGTCGGTCCAGTTCAACCCGGTCGACCAGGCCGACAACCTGCGCAAGAACGGCGGTTACATCCCGGGCATCCGGCCGGGCCCGCCGACCGCGGCCTATCTCGACCGCGTGCTGCAGCGTCTGACGCTCTTCGGCGCACTCTTCCTCGCGTCCATCGCAGTCGCTCCGAGCATCTTTATCCGAGAGTTCGGCTTCTCACAGGCGACAAGCCGCGCGCTCGGCGGCACCTCGGTGCTGATCGTCGTCGGCGTCGCGCTCGACACGATGCGCCAGATGGAGTCGCAGATGATGATGCGCCACTACGAGGGCTTCCTTCGCTGATGAACGTCCTGATGCTCGGCCCGCAAGGCTCCGGTAAAGGCACGCAGGCGACGAGGATCGCCGCCGCGTACGAGGTTCCGCACATCGCGACCGGCGATCTGTATCGCGCCGCGATCGCCGCGGGAACGGAGCTCGGCAAGCTTGTTGCTCCGCTCCTTGCCGAGGGAAAGCTCGTCCCCGACGAGATCACGATCCCGTTGATCCGCGACGAGGTGTCGAAGGCGGAGCGCGGCTTCGTGCTCGACGGCTATCCCCGCAACCTCGTACAAGCGGAGGCCCTCGACGATCTGCTGGACGAGATCGACCGGCCGCTTGCGATTGTCCTCCTGCTCGAGCTGCCGGACGACGTCGCCCGCGAGCGCTTGTTGAAGCGCGCAGAAATCGAAGGTCGAGCCGACGACACGCCTGCCGTGATCGACCAGCGCCTCGAGACGTACCACGAACGGACCGAGCCGGTCGTCGAGCACTACCGCGCGACAGGCAAGCTGGTCAAGATGCACGCCGAGTGCCCGATCGACGAGGTGTGGGCCGAGATCGCCGATGCGCTCGAGCAGGTGCAGGCGAGGACCGGCGCATGATCATTCGCAAGTCCGCAGCCGAGATCGAGGGCATGGCGCTCGCCGGCGAGCTCGTGCACGAGACGCTCGCGCTCTGCGCCGAGGTGTTGGAGCCCGGCCTGACGATGCTCGAGCTCGACCGCATCGCCGAGGAGCACATTCGCTCGAAGGGCGGCGTTCCCACCTCGAAGGGTTACAAGGGCTTTCCGGCCGCGCTCTGCCTCTCGCCGAACTCGATGGTCGTGCACGGGATCCCGACCGGCTATCGCGCGCAGGAGGGTGACCTCATCTCGGTCGACCTCGGCGTGACCCTCGGCGGCCTCGTCGCGGACAGTGCTGTCACGCTGCCCGTCGGGCAGATCGACGATGCCGCGCAGCGGCTGCTCGACGTCTGCCAGGACGCCCTGGCGGCCGGGATCGCGGAGGCCCAGGTCGGCAACCATCTCTCCGACATCTCGCACGCCGTCCAGGCGATCGTCGAGGAGGCCGGCTTCTCGGTCGTGCGGAGCCTCGTCGGCCACGGCGTCGGCCGCTTCTACCACGAGGACCCCCAGATCCCGAACTTCGGCCCTGCCGGCCGCGGGCCTGTGCTCCAGGAGGGGATGACCCTGGCGATCGAGCCGATGATCACCGCGGGCGCCCCGGACGTCTACGTCCACGAGGACGATTGGTCGATCTCGTCCGTCGACGACTCCCTCGCCGCGCATTTCGAGCACACCGTCGCGGTAACGGCCGAGGGGCCCCGAATCCTGACGAAAGCTGGAGCCGCTTTGCTACGATGACGACCCGCCGCGCACCGGCTTTGCCGTGCGCGCGCATCACTCTGACGTTCTGACCACTTGAAAGGAAATGCCCTCTAAGGAAGAGAAGATCGAGGTCGAAGGCGAGGTCGTCGAAGCCCTACCGAGCACCATGTTCAGGGTGGAGGTAGACGGCGGCCACTCCGTGCTGGCAACTATCTCCGGAAAGATGAGGAAGCACTACATCCGCATCCTCCCCGGGGACAAGGTCAAGGTGGAGCTCAGCCCGTACGACCTGAACCGCGGTCGGATCACCTTCAGGCACCGTTGATATGAAAGTACGCCCCTCAGTAAAAGCGATGTGTGACAACTGCCGCGTCATCAAGCGGCACGGCAGGACCATGGTCATTTGCTCGTCCAACCCTCGTCACAAGCAAAGGCAGGGCTAGTCCTTGGCACGCATTGCGGGAGTGAACCTCCCCAACCAGAAGCGGCTCGAGATCGGGCTGACCTACATCTACGGCATCGGCCAGCCGACGGCGCGCAAGATCGCGACGGCGCTCGGCCTGTCGCCGGACACGAAGATCCGCGACCTCACCGACGACGAGGTCACGAAGCTCCGCAACTACATCGATGCCGAGGTCGAGGTCGAGGGTGACCTCCGCCGCGAGCGCCAGCAGGCGATCAAGCGGCTCTCGGAGATCGGTGCGTACCGCGGCCTGCGCCACCGGCGCGGGCTTCCGACGAACGGGCAGCGCACGAAGACCAACGCACGCACGCGCAAGGGCCCGAAGAAGACCGTCGGCCGCGGGAAGAAGGCGAAGTAATGGCGCCTCCGAGGAAGTCTCCCGCCACGCGCGGTCGCACGCGGCGCAAGGTCAAGAAGAACATCGCCATCGGCCAGGCGCACATCAAGACGAGCTTCAACAACACGATCGTCGCCCTGACCGACAAGGAGGGCAACGTGATCGCCTGGGAGTCCGCCGGCTCGGCCGGGTTCAAAGGCTCGCGCAAGTCGACGCCGTTCGCGGCACAGGTCACGGCCGACGCGTGCGCGCGCAAGGGCATGGATCACGGCCTGCAGAAGGTCGAGGTCTTCGTGAAGGGCCCGGGCTCGGGACGCGAGACTGCGATTCGCTCGCTCCAGGCCGCCGGCCTCGAGATCTTGTCCGTCAAGGACGTCACCCCGCAGGCTCACAACGGCGTGCGGCAACGGAAAAGGCGGCGCGTCTAATGGCTCGCGAGGTGTGTTTTGGCTAGAGACTTGGGGCCGAAGTGCCGCATCTGCCGCCGCGAGGGAATGAAGCTGTTCCTGAAAGGCGAGCGTTGTCTCACCGAGAAGTGCGCGATCGAGCGTCGCTCGTATCCGCCGGGCGAGCACGGTCGCGGCCGCATCAAGCAGAGCGAGTACCTGTTGCAGCTGCGTGAGAAACAGAAGGCGCGCCGCTACTACGGGCTGCTCGAGAAGCAGTTCCGTGGCTACTACGAGAAGGCGTCCAGGCGCTCCGGCGTCACCGGCGAGGAGCTGCTCCGCATGCTGGAGACGCGACTCGACAATGTCGTCTACCGCCTCGGCTTCGCTGCATCACGCGCACAGGCACGTCAGCTCGTCCGCCACGGTCACTTCCAGGTGAACGGGCGCCGCGTCAACATTCCGAGCTTCCAGGTTCGTCCCAACGACGTCATCACCGTGCCGCCCAGCTCAGCCGCACAGCAGGTGATTCGGGACGCCACCGATCTCGTGTCCACCGTCGCTCCGTGGTTGCAGGCCGACCACGACGGCCTCACCGGCAAGGTGCTCAAGCAGCCCGAGCGCGGCGAGATCGACACACCGGTGCAGGAACAGCTCATCGTCGAGCTCTATTCGAAGTAAGGGAAGGGATCTCTTTGGCAACTCGCGCACTCGATTTTCAGACTCCCAAGATCATTCACGAGGACACCGACGACCATCGCGGCGTCTTCGTCATCGAGCCGCTCGACCGCGGCTTCGGTCACACGTTCGGCAACTCTCTGCGCCGCGTGCTGCTCTCCTCGCTGGAGGGCGCCGCTGTCACCTCGGTGAAGGTCGAGGGCACCGCGCACGAGTTCACGACGCTCCCGGGCGTGCGTGAGGACGTGACGGACATCGTGCTCAACCTGAAGAATCTCGTGTCTCGCCTGCACGGCGACTCCCCCGAGGTCGAAGTACACATCGCAGCCAGGGGCCCGGGCGTCGTCACGGCGAAGGACATCGAGGCTCCTGCCGAGCTCGAGATCCTCAACCCGGAGCTCGAGATCGCCAACCTGGCCGACCGCGGCCGGCTGGAGATGACGCTGACGATCGGGCGCGGCCGGGGCTACATGCCCGCCGAGCTCAACCGCGGCCCGCAGCACACCATCGGCGTGATCCCGATCGATTCGATCTTCACGCCCGTGCGCCGCGTCGCCTACCAGGTCGAGTCCGCCCGCGTCGGTCAGCGCACCGACTACGACAAGCTGACGCTCGACATCACGACCGACGGCTCGGTTGACCCGAAGGACGCGCTCGGCGAGGCTGCCGAGGTCCTGATCCGCCAGCTCGCGATCTTCACGGACATCGAGAAGATGGAGGGCTTCGGCGAGTCTGCCGTGCCTGCCGGCGAAGGCGCCGGCCCCGAGGCTGCGCTCGCGCACGGGATGGAGAACTTCCCGATCGAGGAGCTCGAGCTCGGCGTCCGCTCGTACAACTGCCTCAAGCGCGTCGGCATCGAGACGATCGGCGACCTCGTCATGAAGACCGAGAACGAGCTCGCCGCGATCCCGAACTTCGGCAAGAAGTCGATCGAAGAGGTCAAGGAGACGCTGCAGCAGCACGGGCTCAACCTCCGCGGCGACAACGGCGGCGGGGGCCTGGAGCAGTAGTTCGATGAGGCACGCGAAGACAGGCAAGAAGCTCGGGCGCGACTCCGCCCACCGGAAGGCGTTGTACGCGAACCTCGCGTGCTCGCTGATCGAGCACGGGCGGATCAAGACGACCCAGGCGAAGGCGAAGGCGGTCAAGCCGTACGCGGAGAAGATGATCACGCTCGGCCGCCGCGGCGACCTCCATGCGCGCAGGCAGGCGCTCGCCTCGCTCCGCTCGCAGGAGGTCGTCCACAAGCTGTTCGCCGAGATCGCCGGGCGCATGGCCGAGCGTCCGGGCGGCTACACGCGCATCATCAAGATCGGCCACCGGCCGGGCGACGCAGCCGAGATGGTCTATCTCGAGCTCGTCGACTACGACCCGGCCGCGCCCAGCTCTCGGCCCTAACGCGGCGGGCGTCAGTTCGTCGGCGTGCCGCCGAGCAGGCTGCCGAGGCCTGCGCTGATCGCGGCGATGATGATGCCGGCGAACGTCACGATCGCGAGTGCGCGGATGAACGTGTCTTGGAAGAACTTCCAGCGGAAGTACGCGAGGATCAAGAGCTCGAACGCGACGACGCCGATCGCGAAGAGGAGTGCAGCGTGGTAGTGCGGGATGAGGAACGGCAGCGAGTGCAGGATGCCGCCGAGGAACGTTCCGCCGCCCGTGATCGAGCCGCGCACGATCGGGCTGCCGCGCCCGGTGAGCTCTCCGGTGTCGGAGAGGCCCTCGGAGAAGCCCATGCTCACGGCGGCGCCGAGCGATGTGGCCAGGCCTGCGATGAACGCGTAGCGCGAGTTGTGCGTCGCGATCGCGATCGAGAAGATCGGAGCGAGGGTCGAGAGCGAGCCGTCGATGAGGCCGACCATCGCCGGCTGGACGCGCTGGAGGAGGAAGGACTGGCGGTCGCTCACCTGTGTAGAGTGTATCAAAGCTTGTGCAAGCATCTAGAGCATAAGGCACTCCTGACCAGAAGCGTCAGGGCGGCCTGACGTGCGGCTCAGGCTGGCGCTCGAGTACGACGGCACGCCGTTCCAGGGTTGGGCGGTGCAGCCGGGACGCCCCACGGTGGAGGCGGCGTTGCGCGAGGCGCTCGCGACGACGTTCGCGTCGTACGACACGCTTGCGGTCGCCGGGCGCACGGACTCCGGTGTGCACGCGCTCGGCCAGGTGGCATCGGTCGACGTCGAAGGCGGTCCTCCGGCCGCGCGTGCTGCGGAGGCGCTGAACACGCGACTCCCCGACGCGATCTCCGTCGTCTCCGCCGAGGAGGTTGCGCCCGACTTTCACGCCCGCTATTCGGCCCGTTCTCGAACGTATCGCTACCGCATCCTCAACCGGCGCGCACCGTCGCCGTTCGAGTTGACGCGCAGCTGGTGGATCCCGCGCCTGCTCGACGAGCAGCGCCTTGCCGAGGCGGCGGCGCTTCTCCCGGGCACGCACGACTTCCGTGCGTTCACTCCTACCGAGACGGAGCACACGAACTTCACGCGGACCGTCGAGCGGTCGCTGTGGGTTCGCAGCGGCGACCATCTCGACTTCGAGATCACGGCGCAGAGCTATCTCCGCCACATGGTGCGAACGCTCGTCGGCACGATGCTCGAGCTCGAGCCCGCCGAGATCGCGCAGTGCCTCGAGGGCAGACCGCGCAGCGAAGCCGGGCCCACCGCGCCACCGTCGGGGCTGTACCTCGTCTCGGTGTCGTACGAAGTGGCTTGACCACCCCGGTTGCCTACGATGGATCCCGTGATCAAGTATCCCGTCGTCCTCTTCGACCTCGACGGCACCGTCATCGACTCCGGCCCGATCATCCTCGCGTCCATGCGGCACGCGACGCGGGAGGTGCTCGGCAGCGAGCACACCGACGAGGAGCTGATGCGGGCGGTCGGCGGCCCGAGCCTCGAGGCGCAGTTCGGCGTCTTCGGCCCCGACCAGGTCGACGAGCTCGTACGCGTGTACCGCGCGCACAACGAGCCGCTGCACGACACGCTCGAGGCCTTCGACGGCATGGAGGACGTCCTCTTCCGCCTGCGCGAGGAAGGGCGCCGGCTCGGCGTCGTCACCGCGAAGCGCCGCTCGACGGTCGAGCTCGCGTTCGCCCGGGTGCCGATCAAGCATCTCTTCGAGACGGTGGTCGGCGGCGACGAGACGGAGAGACACAAGCCCGACCCGGAGCCGCTGCTGCTCGCCGCACAGCGCTTGGGCGTCGACCCGGCGACCGCCGCGTACGTGGGCGACTCGCCGTTCGACATCCGCGCGGCGAAGGCGGCGGGGATGTATGCGGTCGCGGTCACCTGGGGCCGCATTCACGATCGCGGCCGCCTCGAGCGAGAGGAACCCGACGCGATCGCCGACTCCGCGGAGGAGCTGCTCGAGCTTGTCTGACGCAGCGGCTGCGCGCGCTGCCGAGCTGCGCGACCTGTTGAACGGCGCGTCCATCGCGTACTACGTCGACGACGCGCCTGTCATGGATGACGCCGGCTACGACGCGCTCTACGACGAGCTGGTGGCGCTCGAAGCCGCCGACCCGTCGCTCGTCTCTCCCGACTCGCCGACGCAGCGCGTCGGTGCGCCGCTCTCCGACAGGTTCCAGAAGGCGCGCCACCTCACGCCGATGGGCTCGCTCGAGAAGGTGACGACCGACGAAGCGCTGCAGAAGTGGGAAAGCGACATGCGCAAGCGCCTCGGGCCTGCTGCCGAGCGGGGGGACGAGCTGATTGCGTTCGTCGTCGAGCCCAAGATCGACGGCTCGGCGATCAACCTCACGTATCAGAGTGGTCGCTTCGTGCGCGGGCTGACGCGCGGCGACGGCGTGCAGGGCGAGGACGTCACACCGAACCTTCGGACGATCAAGATGATTCCCCTGCAAATGCGGGGAAATGACGCGCCGCCGACGCTCGAGGTGCGCGGCGAGGTCTACATGCCGCTCGACGGTTTTCGCGCCGCCAACGAGGCGCTCGCGGCGGAGGAGAAGCCGACGTGGCCCAACCCGCGGAACGCCGCGGCGGGCTCGCTCCGGCAGAAAGACTCGACGATCACGGCGGCGCGTCCGCTCTCGATCTGGGTCTACGGCACCGGCTTCCGCGAGGGCCTCGACCTCGAGACCCACTGGGAGACGCTGCAGTGGCTGCGCGAGCGCGGCTTCCCGACGAACCCGTTCGCGCGCCGGCTCGAGTCGATCGCCGACGTCGCCGACCTCGTGCGCGACTGGGAGCTCAGGCGCACGGAGCTCGACTACGAGATCGACGGGATCGTGGTCAAGGTCGACTCCTACGCTCAGCAGGCGCGACTCGGTGCGCTCCACGAGCGGCCGCGCTGGGCGCGCGCGTTCAAATGGGCGCCGATGACGGCCACGACGCGGTTGAACGAGATCCGCATTCGGGTCGGTCGCACCGGGAACCTCAACCCGTGGGCGGTGCTCGAGCCTGTCGAGGTGGGCGGTGTCACGATCTCGCGCGCGACGCTGCACAACGAGGAGGACATCAACCGCAAGGACATCCGTGAGGGCGACGACGTGATCGTCCAGCGCGCGGGCGACGTGATCCCGCAGGTCGTCGGTCCCGCCGGCAAGCATCGCAGGGGCACGAAGCCGTTCCGGATGCCGACGCACTGTCCGCTGTGCGGTGTGGAGGTCGTGAAGCCGGAGGGCGAGGTGATGCACCGGTGCCCGAACCGCGCTTGCCCGTCCCGCGGCCTCGAGACGCTGAACAACTGGGTGATGGGCGCCGCCGACATCGACGGCGTCGGCGAGCAGACGGTGTGGCGGCTCTGGGAGCAGGAGCTGGTGCGCTCGATTCCCGAGCTCTACCGGCTCACGGCGCAACAGCTGATGGAGCTCGAGGGATTCGGCGAGATCAGCGCGAGCAATGCAATCGCGGCGATCGAGGCGTCCAAGGAGATCTCGTTCTCCCGCGTGCTCTTCGGCCTGAACATCCCGGACGTGGGCTGGATCACCGGGCGCAACCTCGCGCTTCACTTCGAGAACGTCGACGCGCTGATGAACGCGACGCAGGAGGAGCTCGTCGAGGCGGAGGGCATCGGGCCGGAGCGCGCCGAGGCGATCGCCGAGTGGTTCCGTGACGACGACAACCGCAAGCTCGTCGCCGAGCTCCGCGAGCTCGGCCTGCAGTTCGAAGTCGGCGACGACGAGAAGCCCGTCGAAGGGCCGCTCACCGGCCGCCAATACGTCATCACCGGCACGCTCGAGCAGTTCACGCGCACCGAGGCGCAGGCGGCGCTCGAGGACCTCGGAGCCAAGGTCTCCGACTCCGTGTCGTCGAAGACGACCGGCGTCGTCGTCGGCGAGGAGCCGGGGAAGTCGAAGCTGACGAAGGCCGAGAAGGCCGGCGTGCCGATCCTGAGCGAGGCCGATCTGCTCGTGTTACTGGGCCGCAGCTAGGACGGCTGCGAACCGGTCCTGCGCGAGGCGGGCCCAGGACCACGAGATCGGCCAGCCGTTCTGCAGGACCGAGAAGACGTAGCGATCGCCGACGAACCCGGACAGCGCCGACGCATTGCTCGTCGTCCCCGTCTTCGCGAGCACGACGCCGGCTGCGGCGGTCCCGCGCATGCGATCGGCGAGCGTCCCGCTACGACCGGCGACCGGCAGCGCGGCGAGTAGCTCGGGACGCACCCCGGGGTCGTTCCACATGACCGTGAGCAGCGAGACGAGCGCGTTCGCGGTGAACCGGTCGAGCAGCGACAACCCGGAGCCGTCGAGCATGCGCACGCCGTCCATCGGCACGCCGGCCTGAGTGAGCAGCCCCATCACGACGCCGACGCCGGCTGAGGTCGTGCCCCGGTCGGCCTGAATCGCACCGAGCTCTTTCAGCAGCATCTCCGCCTCGAAGTTGTCGCTCACACGATCCATCCAGCGCACGATCGCGCCCAACGGCGGTGAGTCGATCGCTGCGAGCGGCACGGCGGTGTCATCCGCGACGCCGTGTGACGTGCCGCCGGTGACGCGGACCCCGGCGCGCACGAGCGCTGCACGGAACTGCTGTCCGGCGGCGAGCGCAGGGTCGGGCGACGTGAAGCGTCCGACGCGACCGCGGTCGACGATCAACGCGGAGAGCGGCGGTGATTCCTCGATGTAGAACGACGCCTTCCACCCCGGCGCGGTGCGGCGCGTGTCGAACCAGCTCTCGTCCGCCAGCACGCGTCCCGTTACGCGGACGATGCCCGCCGCACGCACCTGGCGCGCGAGCACCGTGAGGCTGACCGGGGTCAGTGTCGGATCCCCGTAGCCCTTCAGCACGAGATCGCCCTGCCACGTCTGGTCGACCTGCTGCCCGGCGCCGAGGACGTCGGTCTCGATCCGGAACGAGGGGCCGAGCGCCGTCAGTGCAGCGTAGGTCACTGCAAGCTTCTCGTTCGACGCGGGGAGGAGGGAGAGCGACGCGTTGCGCGAGTACACCGCCTCTCCGGTTTCGAGATCGATCGCGAATGCAGCCGACGC
>DATEXK010000219.1:0-4177 GCA_035257065.1 Gaiellaceae bacterium
GGCGTGTTGTTCGCCTTCTCGACCGCCTCCTCCGGCGTGCGGAACGTGAGCACCGACAGCACGGGGCCGAAGATCTCCTCCTGCGCGATGCGGTAGCTCTGCGCGACGTTCGTGAAGACGGTCGGCGCGAACCAGTAGCCCTTCTCCGGCAAGTTGCATGGCGCCTGGTAGATCTCGGCGCCCTCGTCGATGCCCGCCTGTACGAGCGACTCGATCTTCTCGAGCTGCTCGCGAGAGTTGATCGCGCCGACGTCCGTGTTCTTGTCGAGCGGGTCGCCGACGCGGAGTGTCTCGAGCCGCTTCTTGAGCTTCGCGATCAGCGGCTCGTAGATCGACTCCTGCACGAGCAGGCGCGAGCCCGCACAGCAGACCTCACCCTGGTTGAAGTAGATCCCGTTGACGATCCCCTCGATCGCCTGGTCGAGCGCGCAGTCGTCGAAGACGATATTCGCGGCTTTGCCGCCGAGCTCCAGGGTCAACCGCTTCCCGCTCCCGGCAACCTCGCGCTGGATCCACTTCCCGACCTCGGTCGATCCCGTGAAGGCGATCTTGTCGACATCCTCATGCCTGACGAGCGCCGCCCCGGTCGAGCCGTAGCCGGTAACGATGTTCACGACGCCCGGCGGCACCTCGGCCTGACGCAGGACGTCGCAGAAGAGAAGCGCCGTGAGCGGCGTCGTATGCGACGGCTTGAGAACGACCGTGTTCCCCGCGGCCAATGCCGGCGCGATCTTCCACGCGAGCATGAGCAACGGGAAGTTCCACGGGATGATCTGGCCGGCGACGCCGACCGGGTGCGGGCGCCGGTTCGGGAAGGCGTACTCGAGCTTGTCGGCCCAGCCCGCGTAGTAGAAGAAGTGCGCGGCCGCGAGCGGCAGGTCGACGTCGCGGGACTCCTTGATCGGCTTGCCGCCGTTGAGCGACTCGAGCACGGCGAACTCGCGCGCGCGCTCCTGCAGGAGGCGGGCGATCCGGAACAGGTACTTCGCGCGCTCGGAGCCGGGAAGTGAAGACCAGCCGTTCGCGAATGCGTCGCGTGCGGCAGCGACGGCTGCGTCGACGTCAGCCTCGGTGCCCTTCCCCACCGTCGCCAGCACCTCCTCGGACGAGGGCGAGATCGTCGCGTACGTCTCGCTCGCCTCGAGCCACTCCCCACCGACGAAGTGGCCGTAGAGCTCCTGGATCCGGACGACATCACGCGACTCGGGCGCGGGCGCGTACGTCCAGTCCTTCGGGACGGGAGCGCGATCCTGTTTGGGCGTGATCTCAGTCAAGGGTGAAGTAGTCCGGGCTCTGGTACGCGCCGGTCTTTGCCTTTCGCAGCTGCATGAGGATGTCGTTGAGGAGCGACGACGCGCCGAGACGATAGAGGTCGGGCGTGAGCCAGTCGGGCCCGAGCGTCTCGTGCACGAGTACGAGGTGCTGGATCGCCTGCTTCGACTGCCTGATGCCGCCGGCCGCCTTGAAGCCGATGCGGCGGCCGGTCTCCTCGTACACGTCGCGCACCGCTTCGAGCATGCAGAGCGCGACGGGCAGCGTGGCGGCCGGATTGATCTTGCCGGTGGACGTCTTGACGAAGTCGGCGCCGCCGGCGATCGCAAGCAGTGTCGCGCGGCGCACGTTGTCGTACGTGCCGAGCTCGCCGGTCTCGAGGATCACCTTGAGGTGCGCGTCGCCGCAGGCTTCCTTCGTCTGCACGACCTCGTCGTAGACCTTCGCGTACCGGCCGGAGAGAAACGCGCCTCGGTCGATCACCATGTCGATCTCGTCGGCGCCGAGCTCGACCGCGCTTCGTACGTCGGCGAGCTTCAGCTTCGTCGGGTACTGGCCCGACGGAAAGCCGGTTGCGACGGCGGCGACCTTGACGCCTGTCCCGCGCAGGCGCTCGTGCGCGACGGGCACGAGGTTCGGGTAGACGCAGATCGCGGCGCAGGACGGGATGCCCGGGTCGCTCGGATCGGGCCGGATCGCCTTCGAGCAGAGCGCGGCGACCTTGCCCGGCGTGTCCGAGCCCTCGAGCGTCGTCAGGTCGGTGCAGCGGATCGCAAGCTCGAGCGCAAAGACCTTCGCGTCCTTCTTGATCGAGCGCTTCGCGAGCGACGCAGCCCGCTCCTCGAGCGAGACCGCGTCGACAGAGCCGATCCGCGGCAGCCGAGCCTTCAGGGGCAGCTCGAATCCAGTTGGAAGCGCAGGCGCCTGGGCCATCGTTTCAGTCTAGGGTCCGGAGCGTGATCGAGTACCGAAGCGGAGCGGACGGGCTCGTTCCCTCTCAGTTGCAGGGCTTCTTCGTCGGCTGGCCGTCTCCGCCGGCGGCCGAGCGACATCTGGAGATCCTGCGCGGCAGCTATGCCGTGGAGGTCGCGCTGGACGGGGAACAGGTCGTCGGCTTCGCGACGGCGACAAGCGACGGCGTTCTGAGCGCGTACATCCCGCTGCTCGAAGTGCTGCCCGACCGGCAGGGGCAAGGGATCGGCACCGAGCTGATGCGCCGATTGCTCGCGCGCCTCGACAACCTCTACATGGTCGACCTCTGCTGCGACGCAGAGCTGGAGCCGTTCTACGCACGACTTGGGCTGCGCGTGCTCGACCGCGGAATGGGCATCCGCAACCGCACCGCCTGAGCCGCGGCTCCTCGAGACATGTCACGTGCCTGGCACCAGACATGCCTCCCACAGACACGTCACGTGCCAGGAGCTGAACTCGTAATGCAGGGACCCGTTGTGGGATCGCGAATGGGTGGGCATGAGAGGCTCACCGAGGTCTGGCAAGCGTCGGGCGCCGAGTGGCCCGCGGCGGATGTGGTGGAAGCTCGACGATGCGCTCTGGGAGTAGTTGGAGCCGTTGTTTGTGGATCCGCCGCGTCGTCGGTGTAACGCGGGCCGCAAGCGCTATCCGGCGCGCGCGTGTCTGGAAGGTGTCCTGTATCTGCTCTACACGGGGATCCGTTACGTCGATCTGCCGCGCGAGCTTGGTTTCCCGAGCGGCGAGACGTGCCGGCGCAGGTTGCACGAGTGGATCGACGCTGGTGTTTGGCCGCAGGCGCTGACGCTTTTGGTCTGCGAGCTCGACCAGAAAGGACGGCTCGACTGGTCGAGGGTTGTCGTCGACGCATCGATCGTCGATGCGAAAAAAGGGGCGATCTGGTCGGGCCGAGCCCCGTCAACCGTGGCTTTGCCTCAACCAAGTATCACCTGGTCGTAGACGCTCGAGACTGGCCGCTGCAGGTGCGGATCGGCCCCGGCAACGAAAACGAACGCGCACACCTGCTACCGCTGGTCGACGCGCTGACCGATGCCGGCTACCGGCCCGGCGAGGTTTGGGCCGACCGTGGCTACTGCAGCGATCCCCTCCGCGACCAGCTCCGCAGCCGAGGAATCACCCCGCAGATCAGCAAAAGACGCCGACCCGGCGACCCACTCGCCCCGGGGCAAACGTCCCGCCCCGGCACCCGCGGACGCAAACACATCACCCGCACAAGCGACCCACTCGCCCGACACCGCTGGGTCGTCGAACGCACCAACGCCTGGCTGCGGCGCTTCCGACGCCTCACCATCCGCACCGAACCCAACAGCAACGTCTACCTCGCCTACCTCACCATCGCCCTCGTCATCATCCTCGGCCGCGCATTGTGAGTTCAGCTCCTGGCACCAGACATGCCTCCCACAGACACGTCACGTGCCTGGCACCAGACGCGGCTCCAAAGGCCTCGTCTGCTCGACCGCGTCAGCGACCTCGGCTTCGTACGGGTTCTCGGCGTAGCCGCGCAGCACGTAGGAGAGCGGCATCCGCAGCGGGTGGTGCTGCATCTGCCAGACGTGACAGAGCTCGTGGGTGACGAGGTCGTCGTCCTCGAGGAACGCCGGCGAGCGCAGGAGGATCGTGCCGTGTACGGCGTAGCCGTCGAAGCGCCGGAACCACGGGAGCCGGAAGAGCCACGGCACGACCCAGACGCGGACCCGCCGCAGGGAGACCGGGCGCAGGTAGAAGTCGAGGCGGTCGAGCCGCGCTTTCCCGCGGGCGAGCGCCGCACGCTTCACGTCGAGCACGACCCGACGCTATAGCGTGACGACGCCATGAAACGCCGCGTCCTCCGCTTGCTCGACCGTCTGGGCCTCGTTCGCCCGGCGTTCCGCATCTACGAGCGGGCCGTCGCGCTTCGGCCCACGCAACGGCTCGC
>DATEXK010000220.1:0-2464 GCA_035257065.1 Gaiellaceae bacterium
TCGAGCCGGTGGCCCGGTAGTCCTTCCACCCGGAGCCTGCGAGGTAGCCGCGCACGACGCACTCGATCGGAAGCATCTCGAGCCGCCGGCACTCCATCGAGCGCCCGTCGTCGCGAATCGCGAGCATGTGGTTCGGCACGATCTCGCGCAGGAGCGTGAACCAGAAGCCCGAGAGGCCGGTGAGCACGCGCCCCTTGTCGGGGATCTCCGTCGGCAGGATCACGTCGAAGGTCGAGATGCGATCGCTCGCGACGAGCAGCAGTCGATCGTCGTCCAGCGCGTACAGCTCGCGCACCTTTCCGGACGCGAGGTGCGTGACGGCCTCAGACATGAACGGGTTCCTCCTTGGCGGCGAGTGTGTGCAGTCGAGCGAAGATCGTGTCCACGTGTCGTGTGTACGCGTCGAGGTCGAACACGGCGTCGAGTTCGATGCGGCCGGCGATCTCGTCGTCGGCGCGCGCGAGCTCGCGGAAGTCGAGCTCCTCGTCCCAGGCGCGCATCGCGTTGCGCTGCACGAGGCGGTACGCGTCGTCGCGGGAGAGGCCCGATTCGACGAGCGCGAGCAGGACGCGCTGGCTGAAGAAGAGGTAGTGACTCGCCTCGAGGTTGCGGCGCATCCGCTCCGCGCGGACGACGAGGCCGTCCATCAGCCACGTGAACCGGTCGAGCATGTAGTCGAGCGCGAGAAACGCGTCGGGAATGACGACGCGCTCCGCCGACGAGTGCGAGATATCGCGTTCGTGCCAGAGTGCGACGTTCTCGAGCCCGACGAGTGCATGTGCCCGCACGACGCGCGCGAGCCCGCAGATGCGCTCGGCAACGACCGGGTTGCGCTTGTGGGGCATCGCCGACGAGCCTTTCTGCCCCTTCCCGAAGGGCTCTTGCACCTCGGCCACCTCGGTGCGCGCGAGATTGCGCACCTCGAGCGCGAACTTGTCGAGGGACGACGCCGTGATCGCGAGGGCGGTGAGCAGCTCTGCGTGCCGGTCGCGCTGGAGAATCTGCGTCGACGTGGGGGCCGGCTCCAGCCCGAGCCGCTCGCACGCGATGCGCTCGAGGTCGGGATCGGTCGCCGCGTACGTACCGACGGCGCCCGACAGCTTGCCGACGCGCATGCCGTCGAGCGCATGCGAGACGCGGGTGCGCGCCCGGTCGAGCTCGAACGCCCAGCCCGCGAGCTTGACGCCGAAGGTCGTCGGCTCCGCGTGCACGCCGTGCGTGCGCCCCATCTGGAGTGTGCCGCGATGCTCCTCGGCGCGCGCCGTCACGACGGCGAGTGCGCGGTCGAGCGCGGCGACGATCAGCGCGCCGGCCTCGCGGATCTGGAGCGCGAGCGCCGTGTCGACGACGTCGGAGGAGGTGAGGCCGTAGTGGAACCAGCGGCCTTCCTCGCCGAGCTTCTCGGCCACGGCGTCGACGAACGCCGCCGTGTCGTGGTGCAGCGTCGCCTCGATCTCGGCCACGCGCTCGGGCGTCGGAGGCTTCGCCTGCTCCTGCAGCGCCTTCGCCGCCTCGGTGGGCACGACCCCGAGCTCGGCCCAGGCCGCCGTCGCGGCGAGCTCGACCTCGAGCCACGCTTCGAGCCTGCCCTCGTCCGACCAGATTCTGGCCATGGCGGGGCGGGAGTAGCGGGCGATCACTGAAGACAGTCTAGATATGCGTGAGGTCGGCAGGACTCTCGTGTCCTGCCGAGCCATGTCCGGTACCAGGTGTCGGACATGGCCGACACGGACGTGCCGGGAGGGGAGACCCCGCCTTAGATCCGCAGGATCCGCAGCGCGAGCGCGGCGGCGTTGCGGGGGTTGTCGACGCCGACGGCGGCGACGGGGACGCCGGGGGGCATCTGCGCGATCGCGAGCAGCGCGTCGAGCCCGTCGAGCACGCTGAGGCTCGAGCGGAGCGGGACGCCGATCACCGGCAGGTCCGTGTGCGCGGCCACGACGCCCGGCAGTGCCGCTGAGAGGCCGGCGCCGCAGATGAGCACCTTCAACCCCCGCTCGCGCGCGCTGCGCGCGTATTCGGCGACGGCGTCCGGGGCCCGGTGCGCGGAGCGGACGTCGAACTCGTAGGCGACGCCCTCCTCGTCGAGCAGGTCGAGCGCGCCCTGCATCCGCTCGCGATCGGACTCCGAGCCGACGAGGATTCCGATGACGGCGTCAGGCACGGCTGAACGCGGCGATGTCGGTGCGGTAGCGCATGCCCGGGAAATCTATGTGCGCAGCGGCGGCATACGCGGCATCACGCGCTTCGGCGAGCGAGTCGCCGAGCGCCGTCACGTTGAGGATGCGGCCGCCGTTCGTGACGAGCCGCCCGTCGTGCAGCGCCGTCCCGGCGTGGAAGACGAGCGCGCCGGTGGACTCCGCCTCCTCGACGCCGGTGATCGTGCTGCCCGAGTCGCCGCGGGCGGGATAGTCGCCGGCGGCGAGGACGAGCGTCACCGAGGCGTTCTCCGACGCGGCGAGGG
>DATEXK010000221.1:0-2360 GCA_035257065.1 Gaiellaceae bacterium
CGTCGTTTCGCTGACGACCGCGACGTTCTCGGGGTTCACGTACTGCGGATACGCGGTCGTGTCGGTCTGCCAGCCGACCTCGTCGACACGGAACGTGAGACCGTTCAGTGTCGTCGGCTGCCCCGTCCCGTTGAACGCGTCGTAGACGGCCTGCTTGACCCGGTCGAGGTTCGGGATGCCGTAGCGGTCGACTGCGGTGTAACCGACGTCGGGCGAGTCCGTCGGGTTGCTCGGGTCCGGGTACGGATGGATCGCGAGCTGATCCATGATCGGTGTCTTCCGGCCGGAGGCCTTGTACGCCGTGCCGACATCGCGCAGGAACACGAGCGGCTCGGTCGACGCGCTCGTGGAAGCGCGAGGCGAGAGACCCATGCCGATCACGTTCGCTTGAGCGTCCGCTGCGTGGATCGTGTCGTAGCACCGCGCGAGCAGCGCCTCGTACGCTGCGCCCGCGCCGTCCTGCGGCGTCCAGTAGAGCTGGGTATTGGGCTCGTTCCAGACGATGAAGTCGTGGATGCCCCACGCCTGAACCGTCGTCGCGACCTGCGCGGCCCACGCGCAGAACGTCGTGGGATCATGCGACGAGGCATCGGTGGAGTAGAGCGCGAGCACGACGTGGATGCCGGCGGCTTGCGCCTTCGGCGCCGCCCGCTGCAGGAACGGGAGCTCCGTGATCGCGGTCGGCGTCGCCGGGTTGAAAGCGAGGGTCCAGCGGTTCTCCGTCAATCGCGCATCGTTCAGCTTCCCGTAGAACCAGGCGCCCCCGTCGTCGGCGTATTTCGACGCGTCGTCCGCAACGCCGTAGTGAATCGGCGGCACGACCGCCGACGCAGAGGAGTCGCCCAGACGCGCAGCCGACCCGCCGCCGGCGAAGAGAAGAACGCAGCATGCCGCCGCGCACGTCGCCAGAACCTGCCCTCGCACCCCTTGTCCTCCTTACGCCCGGCCCAAAACCCTCAGCGCGAGAGATTAGTGACGTTCGGCGTCAACCGCTAGTAGCGCGTCCTCGGGGACCTCGGTTCTGACGTAGGCGAGCGCGACCACCGAGCCGTCATCGCGCTGCGCCGCGCTCGTGACGCGCCCGACAGCCTTGCCGTCGTGCACGAGCTCGGCGTCGTAGCTCGGCAGCTCGGCGAGCTCGAGCACGCGCAGGCCGCGGTTCGGATGCCCGCGATAGTGCAGCCGCGCGACCGGCTCCTGACCCGGATAGCAGCCCTTGCCGAAGTCGACGTGCGTCGCGTCGAGGCCGGCCTCGGCCGGCAGGATGCGCTCGTCGATCTCACGGCCCCAGCGCGGCACGCCGGCCTCGATGCGCCGCCGCTCGAGTTCGGCCGCGCCGATCGTCGGCGCGAGCTCCGCGTCGACCGCCTCGACCGCGCCCGGAAAGTCGGTCCGGATGCCTTGGACACCGTCGCCGAAGACGAGCACCGACGCGTGCTCCTCCAGCTCGATCTCGCACTGCGCACGCAAGCGCATGCGGGTGAGCAGCGCGCGCACCACGTCACCCAGCTCGGGCTCCGTCAGCACGAGGAAGTCCTGCTCGCGGCGACGCCAGACGACGACCGGCGCGATCACCCGCGCCTTCGGCGTCAGGAGCAGCGCGGGACACGCCTCGCCCGCGGCGAGCGACTCGACGTCGTTCGACACCATCCGCTGCAGGTAATCCGCCGCGTCCGGCCCCGCGACCCGCACGTATGCGCGCTCTCGCGCAGCTACTTCCATCTCGATAGTCTAGGAATCCATGCCCCTCTTCCGTTCCAAGGCAGAGGACAAGGTCCGCAACGCCGGCTTCGACCCCGCACGGCTTCCGCCCGGCCAGTACTACACGGACAAGTGGCCCGTGCTCCACGCGGGCGACGTTCCGGACGAGGATCTCGCGACCTGGACGCTGGAGATCTCGGGCGAGGTGGAGAACCCGGTGACGCTGACCTACGCGGAGCTCACGGCGCTGCCCGCGACCGATGTGACGACCGACATCCACTGCGTCACCCGCTGGAGCCGCTTCGACGCGCAGTTCAAGGGCGTCCACTGGAGCGAGCTCGCAAAGCTCTGCAAGCCGAAGCCGAGCGCGCGCTTCGCGATCGCGCACGCGGAGCAGGGCTTCACCGCCAATGTCCCGCTTGCCGCGATCGAGGACGAGAAGGCGCTCGTCGTCTACGAGGCCGACGGAGCGCCGCTGACGCCGGACCACGGCTGGCCCGTGCGCCTCTTCGTGCCCTCGAAGTACTTCTGGAAGAGCGCGAAGTGGCTGCGCGGAATCGAGCTCTCCGCCGTCGACAAGCCCGGCTTCTGGGAGCGGTACGGCTACCACAACGACGCCGACTATTGGCAAGAGGAGCGGTACGGATTCTGAGCTCGAA
>DATEXK010000222.1:0-2678 GCA_035257065.1 Gaiellaceae bacterium
CCGTCGGCGCCACCGCGTGCCAGTGAGGCCCGCCGGCGCAGGACCCTTAGGTCAGACTCGGCCGCTGCCGCAGGACCCGACGGCGAGCAAGTGGGAGACGCTCACTGACCTGCTCGACGTCGACAACGCTGCGACGCGCGCGCTCGACCTTGCAGCGGCGCGGCTCACGTACGGCGACGCACGATCGGTCTTCTATCGCGCCGACCGACCGTGGCCGCCGCTTCTCCTCTGGCAGTGATTGACCTAGGCTTCAAGCATGTATCTGGTCGTCGGAGCAACGGGGCAGTCTGGACGCGCGGCGGTTGATGCGCTTCGCGCGCGGGGGCTGCCGGTGCGCGTGCTCGTGCGACCGGGTCACGACAGCCACGCCCTTCGTGCTGCCGGGTGCGACGTCGTAACGGGCGACGTGACACAGCCGGACACCCTGCCGCCGGCGCTCGAGGGTGTCAGCGGGATCGTCGACTTCCTCGGCATCGGCCACGATCTGAAGACGCGGCCGTCCACGGTGGACGCGGTCGAGATCAACGGCAACCGCAATCTGATCGAAGCGGCTACGGCAAGCGGCGCCAACCCGCACGTCGTCTACCTCTCAGTACTCATGGCCGAGCGCGCGCCCTATGCGAAGCCGTTCGCCGCCAAGCTCGCGACCGAGCAACGGCTGCGCGACTCGGGACTCCCCTTCACGATCCTTCGACCGTCGAACTTCACCGAGAGCATCTGGGGAGACTTCGTCAGCAACGGTGTCGCCAACCTCGCCGGAAGCTTTCCCCATCCGACCTCGCCGGTCTCCGTCCACGATCTCGGCGAGATCGCGGCGCGCTGCCTCACCGACCTCGAGCCCTCGAACACCACGCACGACCTCTTCGGCCCAGAGACGATGAGCTTCCCGGACGCGATCCGCCGCTGGGCCGAGGCGGCCGAAGCGACCGTCAAGTTCCGCTCGATGCCGTTGCCCGCGTTTCGCATCGTCACGACGCTGGCCGGCCCGGTGCGCCCAATGTTCCCGGTGATCTACACGCTGATCAAGTCGTTCAACGAGCTCGACTGGAGCGGCGACGCGTCCGAGAGCAGGCGGCTCGCCGGGCGTGAGCTCTTGACCGTGCACGACGCCGCCCGGCTCCGCCTGTAGCCCAGCTCGAACTCCTCCCCTTTACCTAGGGGATGGCTAGGCGCTAGGGTAATGCCTATGCTTGGCTTGACTCGACGGGCGGCAGTCGCCGGCGCGGTCGCACTCCTTGCCGCGTCGGCTCTCGCGTCGGTGGCCCGCGGGGCGGCGCCGGAGTCGGACTACGCCTACGCGCAGTTCGGCGTGGGAGCGGAGTACCTGCTGGCGGACTTCTACGGGCACGCGATCGCGTCGAAGAAGGTCAGCGGCCTGGAGCTTGCCGCGTTCCGCCAGGCCCAGTTCAACGCGGGCGAGCATCTCGCCGCGCTGACCAGGATCCTCTCGGACGGCAGCCAGCCGGTGGCAGCCGCGGCCGACTTCACGTTCACGTACCCGACAAGCACGTTCGGCTCGCGAGCGTCGATCGCCAAGACCGGACTGGCGATCGAACAGGCGGTGCTCGGCGTGTACGCGAGCGCCGCGATCTCCGTGTCGGTGCCGACCTTCCGCGAGGTGTTCGCGCGAGAGCTCGCGAGCACGGCCGAGCACGTGAGCGTGCTGTCGCGGATCTCGTCGGGGCGGCCGATCGGCAACTCGTTCCCCGACCTGCTCACGCTCGAAGCGGCGAGCGACGCACTCGACCCGTACTTCGGCGGATGACGAAAGGAACCTCGATGCGGCGGCTTGGGCTCGCGCTCATTCTCGTCCTGACGGTCGCCCTCGGGCTCGCGTCGTCCGGCACGGCGGCGCGGCACGCGACGAAGCTGAACATCTACGCGGCCGCGTCGCTCACCGAGGTATTCCCGAGCTATGACGCGAAGGAGAACTACAACTTTGGAAGCTCGGGTGCGCTCGAAACGCAGATCCGCAACGGCGCGCCCGCCGATGTCTTCGCATCTGCGAGCCCGACGAACACGCAGAACCTGTTCAAGGCGGGGCTGGTGGACAAGCCGGTGACGTTCACCGCGAACCGGGTGGTGCTCATCGTCCCGAAGTCGAACCCTGCCGGCATCAAGAACGTCTATGACCTCGCACAGGTGAGCGCCAAGGTCGTGCTCGCCGCAGCGTCGGTCCCGGTCGGGTCGTACGCGCGCACGGTGCTGAGGAACCTCGGCATCAGCGCAGCCGTTCTCGGCAAGGTCGTGAGCAACGAGTCCGACGTGAAGGGCGTCGTCGGCAAGATCGCGCTCGGCCAGGGGGACGCGGGCTTCGTCTACGCGACCGACGTGAAGCCGGTGGCGGACCAGGTGACGGCGATCAAGATCCCCGCCTGGGCGCAACCGCGCGTTCGCTACGAGATCGCGGTCGTGTCGAAGTCTCCGAACAAGAAAGCCGCGCAAGCGTGGGTGAAGGGCATCCTCGGGAAGAAGGGGCAGGCGGCGCTCGCCGCGGCCGGGTTCCTGCCGATCCCAGGTAGCCGGTCGTGAAACACCGGCCGACCGCGAACGGATACTTGATCGCCTGATGGCACGAGAGCGATATACGGCAGCCGAGGCCGCGCGCGCACTCGGGATCAGCCTCGACACGCTGCGTCGCTGGGACAAGGACGGCAAGATCCGTGTCGAGCGTGACG
>DATEXK010000223.1:0-6384 GCA_035257065.1 Gaiellaceae bacterium
GTAGAACTCGTCGATCTGCGCTGCGTCGAGATCGAGCTCGTCGAGACCGAGTGCGATCTCGTCGGTGCTCAATGAGCCGCCGGCCGCCTGCGCTGCGTCGATCAGGTTCCGCGCCTCGTCCGTCTCGAGGATGTCGGTCACCTCGCGTGGGACACGACCCTCAACCCCTGCTGCTGCACTCAACTGGTTCCCCCTACCCTGAGCCCTGCCTGGTCCAACGGTAGTGCTTTTTTTGGATGCCGCACTGTGCCATGCGAATCGGACGTGACGCCATGGGCCGTTCGGCTCATCATTTTCCCTTCTTGGTCCCAGTGGGGGCAAGGGCGCCGAGCAGCCGTTTCGCCTGAATCGCGTACGGCGAGCCCGGGTCGAGCGAGACCGCCAGCCCGAGTTGCGTGCGCGCCTTCGGCAGCTGATGCGTCCAGAGCAGGAGCACGCCGAGGTGGAACCGCACGACGCCGGCCCGCGGAAATCTCCCCGTGAGCGGGCCGAGCTGCGAGAACGCGAGCACCGGACGCGCCTTCGAGAAGGCGCCGACAGCCGCCACGGTGAGCACCATCGGATCGTTCGGGGCGAGCGCCGCTGCAGCGCGGAACTCCCGCTCGGCCGACAGAGGGCGGCGCAGGTTCCAGAGCGCGACGCCGTAGAGCACCTTCGCGTTCGCGTCGGGGCGTGCAGCAGCACGTTCGAGGGCGCGTAACTCCTGCTCGGCCGGGAGCGAGGCAACGCCGGACGGCACCTGGAGCGTCGTGACGATGTACGGCAACCCGGGGGCGTCGCTCGGATGGAGGACGTCGGCCGCGGCGACGGCGGACGAGGAGTCGGGCTCCACCTTCACCGCCTGCTCCCAGGCCTTCACCGCGTCGCCCACCCTGCCCGACCAGTAGAACGCCCAGCCGAGGTGCAACTCGGCGAGCGCGCTGTGGGAGTGCGAGGCGACGAGCAGCTTCATCGTGTCGAGCCCGCCTTTGGGCCAGGCGGCGAACGCCGCGCCGATCTGCGCGGGCAGCGAGTCGTAGCGCGCGAAGATCCGGCCGGCCTCCTGCCGCCGGCCGTTCCGGTAGAGCGTGGCGGCGCGGCCGATCGCTCGTGTCTCCGCGTCGTCGCGGAGGCCGAGATCGAGGTAGAGCGGCGGTGCGCCCCGCATGGGCTTCGTGACCGCCGGGAGCGTGACCTTGCTCGGGCCGGAGCTCCGAGACTGGAGGAGCGTCACGCCCACGATCGCCAGGACGGCGAGCGCCGCGGCGACCCCGGCGATCGTGTTGACCCTCATCCGCTGGCTCATCTGGCGGCGAGGGTACCGGTGCGGGATCCGCTCGAGCGCAGGCCTATCCTGTACCGCTATATTCTGGAAAGTCATGCCGAGCTACCGCGACCTGCTCGCCCAAGTCAAGACCGAGATCGACGAGGTGGACGCCGCGCGCGCCCGCGAGCTTCTCGACGCGCCCGAGCCGCCGCTCTTCGTCGACGTCCGCGAGCCGGACGAGTGGGACGAGGGCCACGTTCCCGGCGCGGTCCATCTCGCCCGCGGCTTTCTCGAGTCCCGGATCGAGACCGCGGCGCCCGACCACGCACAGCCGATCGTCGTCTACTGCGCCGGCGGAGCGCGCTCTGCGTTCGCCGCGAAGTCGCTGCAGGAGCTCGGCTACGAGAACGTCGTCTCCCTCGCCGGCGGCTACACCGACTGGAAGCGCAACGGCTATCCGACGCAGCTGCCCCGCACGCTCGATGCGGAGAAGCGCTCGCGGTACAGCCGCCACATCCTCATCCCGGAGGTGGGCGTCGAAGGACAGTTGAAGCTGCTCGAGTCGCGAATCCTGCTGATCGGCGCCGGGGGCCTCGGCTCCCCCGCCTCGCTGTATCTCGCCGCGGCCGGGGTGGGCACGCTCGGCATCGTCGACGACGACCGCGTCGACGCCTCGAACCTCCAGCGCCAGATCGCGCACTCGACTCAGACGCTCGGCGACTGGAAGGCCGACTCCGCCAAGGCGACGATCGAGGCGCTGAACCCGGACGTGAACGTGATCACGTACAAGGAGCGCCTCACCTCCGAGAACGTCGACCGGATCCTCGCCGACGGCTGGGACGTGATCGTGGACGGCGCCGACAACTTCCCAACGCGCTACCTCGTGAACGACGCCGCGGTGTTCCACGACATCCCGCTCGTCCACGGCTCGATCTACCGCTTCGAAGGACAGGCCACCGTGTTCAAGCCGCATGAGGGCCCCTGCTACCGCTGCCTCTTCCCGCAGCCGCCGCCGCCGGAGCTCGCTCCGAGCTGCGCCGAGGGCGGCGTGCTCGGCGTGCTGCCCGGCATCATCGGCTCGCTGCAGGCGAACGAGGCGCTGAAGCTCGCGCTCGGCATCGGCGAGTCGCTCTCAGGCCGGCTGCTGCTCTTCGACGCGCTCTCGACCGAGTTCAGCGAGGTCACGCTCCGGCGCGACCCGAACTGCCCGGTGTGTGGTGAGCACCCGACGATCACCGAGTACATCGACTACGTCGAGTTCTGCTCCGGACGACCCACACACGCATGACGACAGTCAGGATTCCACCCACCCTCCGCGCGGAGACGGGCGGCGAACGTCAGGTGACGGCGAGCGGCGCGACGGTGCGTGAGCTGCTCGACGACCTGATGACGCGCTTCCCCGGCCTGCGCACGCAGCTCGTGGAGAACGGCGACATCGCACCGTTCGTCAACGTCTACGTCGAGGGCGAGGACGTTCGCACGCTCGAGGGCATGGAGACGCCGGTGCAGGACAGCGCCACCGTGATCCTGCTGCCCGCCATGGCCGGCGGCTCCTCCCGGCCGATGACGCGCACCCCGGTCAAAGCCGAGTCGATGCTCGACCTCGTCGGCCACACGCCGCTCGTCGAGCTGCAGCGGCTCTCGCCGAAGCCGTCCGTCCGGATCTACGCGAAACTCGAGGGCGAGAACCCGACGGGATCGATCAAGGACCGCGTCGCCAAGGCGATGATCGAGGCCGCCGAGGCGGCCGGCGAGCTCGAGCCGGGCCGCGAGCTGCTCGAGCCGACGAGCGGCAACACGGGAATCTCGTTGGCGCTGATCGCGAAGCTCAAGGGCTACAAACTCACGTGCGTCATGCCCGACAACGCGACGGAGGAGCGGCGGCGACTGCTGCGGCTCTACGGCGCGACGATCATCGACTCCCCCGGCGACCAGGGCTCGAACGGCGCCGTGCGCCTGGCGCTCGAGCTGGCCGAACGGGATCCGCGCTACTTCATGCCGTTCCAGTACGCCAACCCGGCGAATCCGCGCGCGCACTACGAGGGCACCGGCGCCGAGATCGCCGAGGCGCTCGATCGCGTCGACGTGCTCGTTGCGGGCCTCGGCACCGGCGGCACGCTGATGGGCACGGGTGAGCGGCTGCGCGAAAGCTTCCCCGACATCGTGGTCGCAGCGGCGGAGCCGCTGCCCGGCGACCCTGTGATGGGCCTGCGCTCGCTCGACGACGGCTACGTGCCGCCGATCCTCGATGTGTCGAAGCTCGACCGGAAGGTGCTCGTCTCGAACGACGAGGCGATCGCGGCCGTGCGCGCGCTGCTCGACCTCGAGGGCATCTTCGCCGGCGTCTCCGCCGGAGCGGTCCTGCACGTGGCACGCAAGCTCGCCGAAGAGCTCGATGAAGGCGTCGTCGTCTGCGTGCTCGCCGACGGCGGCTGGAAGTACCTTTCCGCCGACTTCTGGGACGCGCACGACGTCACGGAGTCGATGGAACGCACGTTGTGGTGGTAGTGCCGCAGGAGGTGCGCGCTGCGCTCGTCGCGCATGCGCGGGACGAGGACCCGAACGAAGCCTGCGGTCTCGTCGTGCTCAAGGACGGCGTCGCCGAACGCTACGAGCGAGGCCGCAACGGCGCCGCGTCGCCGTACCGCTTCGAGCTGGAGGTCGCGCCCGAGCTGTGGTTCCTCGAGGACGACGGCTTCGAGCTCGCGGTGTTCCACTCCCACCTCTCCTCCCCGCCGCGCCCGTCGCGCACCGACGTCGAGAACATCGGCCTCTGGGAGGGCAAGCCCTACCTGATCTACTCGTTACGCGAGGACGATCTCGCCGCCTGGACGATCCAGAGCGGCGAGATCGCCGAGCTCGCTATTTCGTGACCTTGAACGTCCCCTTCATGCCGCGCGAGGCATGGGGGTCGCACTGGTACGTGTACGTGCCGGGCTTCAAGGTGATCTTCCACGTCTGCGTTCCGACGAAGGGCACCGTCGTGGACTTGTTCAGGCCGGGGCCCTTCAGATGGAAGTTGTGGATGCTGGCTTTGTCCTGCACCTTGATGGTGTAGGCACCGGCCTTGAGCGTCTTGACATCCTTGCCCGCCTGCTTCAACTCGATGGTGAAGCCGGGACCGACCTCACCGGTGAGGCCGGCGCTCTTCTGTGTGCCCGCGTTACCCACCGCAACCGTGGTCAGCGAGACGGCGAGGATGGCGAGCGGGAGCAGAAGGCGTCGTAACATGAGATTCCTTTCGGGCGATTGTGCGGTCGCCCCGTACTACGCGACGCCTTCTGCTCCGGATTTCGCTACGTGACCTTGAACGAGCCCTTCATGAAGCTCGCATGCGGGTCGCAGACGTACTTGTAGGTGCCCTTCTTGAGGGTCACCTTCCACGTCGTCGTGCCCTTGCCGGAGACCGACGTCACCTTGTTGACACCCGGACCCGTGAGGTGGAAGTCGTGATCCGACGCTTTGTCCTGCACCTTGATCGTGTACGTGCCGGCCTTCAGCGTCGTGACCTTCTTCCCGCCCTGCGTCAAGGAGATGTTGAGCGGATCGGAAACCGAGGCGACGAGCGTCCCCCCGGAGGCGCCGGCGCCGGCGCTCGACGCGAGAACTCCGGTAGTGAGCGCGGCCACCCCTGCGGCCGCAAGCATGCGTGTGTGATTCATCGAGCTCCTTTTAACCCTCGAGAAGTGTTCAGACCCCTATCAGGTTCAGTTTAGCCTCGGCCCTACGGGCTGGGAGCACGTTACGAACGTTTTACAGCGCCTTCGGAGGGCTCGGCGAAACAGTGACTGTGCCGTTCCACCGAACCCTCCTAGTCGAGCTCGTCGTCTCCGAACGGATCGTCCTCCGGCCGCCGCGCGACGGGATGCTCGTTGAACGTGACGCCGATCTTCTCGATGCGGTTGCCCTCGACCTCGAGCACGTCGAAGCGCACGCCGTTCCACGAGACGTCGTCCCCCGCCGCGGCGACCCGCCCGAGCTGCCCGAAGACGTAGCCGCCCACGGTGTGGAAGTCGTCGTCGGGCAGCACCGTGCCGAAGCGCTCGTTGAACTCGTCGATCGGGAACATGCCGCTGATGTGGTAGGTGTCCTCGTCGATCTGCTCGATCTGCACCTCCGCGACGTCGAACTCGTCCTCGATCTCGCCGACGATCTCCTCGATCAGGTCCTCGAGCGTGAGGATGCCCGCCATCGCGCCGTACTCGTCGATGACAACCGCGAAGTGCGTACTCGTGCGGCGGAACTCGTGCAGGAGCGAGGCGAGATCCTTCGTCTCGGGCACGATGTGCGCCGGCCGGAGCAGCTCTTCCAGCTGCACCTCCTCGAGACCCTTCTCGTACAGCGAGGAGAAGAGGTCGCGCACGTGCAGGATGCCCACGACGTCGTCCAGCGTCTCGCGGTACACGGGGTAGCGCGTATACGGCGAGTCGATCACCGCCGCGAGCGCCTCTCTCGGCGGCATCGAGACGGCGATTGCGACGACCTCGGGGCGCGGCACCATCACGTCGGCAGCGTCCTTGTCGGCGAAGTCGAAGACCTTCTCGATCATCCCTCGCTCGTCCTGCTCGATCTCACCCTGCTCGGTCGAGCGCGTAAGCAGCATGCGCAGCTCGGCCTCCGACATCGCGTCGACCTCGGCGCCCGGCGGCTCGAGCCCGAACGTCTGCAGCACGAACTCGGTCGAGCGCCGGAGCACCCAGACGAGCGGAGAGAACGTCGTGAAGAACGCGCGCACCGGCGCGGCGAGCGTGAGCGCCGTGCCCTCGGAGTGCCCGAGCGCGATGCCCTTCGGCACGAGCTCGCCGAGCACGACGTGGACGAACGTGAGCACGAGGTAGGCGAGCGCGATCGCGAGAAAGGTCGCCATCCAAGCGCCGAACGTCCGCGACAGAGCATGCTCGCCGAGGGCGCCGATGCCGAGTGAGGTGAGCGTGACGCCGAGCTGCATCGCCGCGATGAAGCGCGGCGGGTCACTCGTGATCCGCAGCACGTCGCGCGCGCGCCGGTCGCCCTGATGGTGGAGCTCGATGATCCGCGTGCGCCGGGCCGTGACGAGGCCGTACTCGGCCGCGACAAAGAACGCGTTGAGCAGGATCAGGACCGCAACGCCGACGAGCTCGTAGAGGAGTCTCACGCCC
>DATEXK010000224.1:0-2630 GCA_035257065.1 Gaiellaceae bacterium
GGTCGCCGCGGGGCTCGCGGCGACCGCGCAGCTCGGAGTGCCGACCGCCGTCGTCTCGCTCGGCCTTCAGGGGCGGCTCTTCTCGGCCGGCACGGCCGCGGCGATCATGGTCGCCGCGCTTGCGAGCATCGGCATCAGCACCGTCGGTGTCGCGCTCCTCGCGCGACGGGCAGCGCCACCGCCGTCCGTCGCCAACGCCGACACGGTCTGAGCGATCTAGGTGATCTCGAGGCTCTCGATGCCGGGATCGGGCTCCGGCAACTGCGGGTCGAGGCGTTCGAGCGCGTTGACGAGGATCTCGGCGACACAGAGATTGCGCACCCAGTTGTGATCGGCGGGGACGACGTACCACGGCGCGTAGGCGGTGGAGGTCTCGTGGATGGCGTCCTCGTAGGCTTCGGCGAAGTCGTCCCAGAGACGCCGGTCGTCGAGATCGCCCGCCTTGAACTTCCAGCGCTTCTCCGGGTTGTCGAGCCGCTCTTGCAGACGCTTGCGCTGCTCGTCACGCGAGAGGTGCAGGAAGACCTTGACGACGGTCGTGCCCTCGTCGACGAGCAGCTGCTCGAACGCGCGGATGTGTGCGTAGCGGCGTCGCCACACGGGCTCCGGAACGATCCCGCGGACGCGCACGGCGACGACGTCCTCGTAGTGCGACCGGTTGAAGATCGCGAGCTCTCCGTCCGCCGGGCACACCGCGTGCACGCGCCAGAGGTAGTCGTGATCGAGCTCGGTCGTCGTCGGCTCCCGGAACGAGACGACCCGGCAGCCCTGGGGATTGACGCCCGTGAGGACGTTGCGGATCGTGCCGTCCTTGCCGGAGGTGTCCATTCCCTGCAACACGAGCAGCAGCGAGCGGTCGGCTTCGGCCACGAGACGGTTGTGCAATACACCGAGCCGCTCGACGAGCTCCTGGAGACGTGCGAGCCCCGCGTCCTTGGTCTCCGCACCGATCCGGGCGGTCGGGTCGCGCCGATCGAGCCGTGGCGCAGAGCCCGCGTCGACGCGCAGGGTGTCGAGGAGGTGATGCACGCCCTTGGACACGCGACCACAATAGGACGCGGCGCCTTGCCGCGCAGGCTCGTTAGCGGCGCGGCCGGAGA
The DNA here is from genome assembly GCA_035257065.1 of Gaiellaceae bacterium. GTDB lineage: Bacteria > Actinomycetota > Thermoleophilia > Gaiellales > Gaiellaceae > Palsa-739. The sequence continues at coordinate 1,101 of DATEXK010000224.1, forward strand.
TGCAGAGAGCCGGCGGTCACCCGGGAGGACGGCGATCCGCTCCGTCGTGCGCCTTGTGGCTGCTCTGCCGGGTGCCCGCGCCGGACGAGGATCGCGGCGAGCAGCGCGCCGGCAAGCGCAACCATCGCGCCCGTCCTCAGCGCCTCCTGGAAGCCGTGCACGAACTGGAGCGGGAAACGCGGGTCGGTTTGCGGGACCAGCTCGGCCGCCGCCACGATCGCCCCCATCACGGCGACGCCTAGCGCACCGCCCACCTGCCGCGCCGTCGAGAGGACGCCGGAGACGACGCCTGCCTCGTCGACGCCGACGGTGCTGAGCGCGGCGGTGGTCATCGGCCCCATCGCGACACCCATGCCGAGGCCGCCGACGAGCATGCCGGGCAGCATGTCGACGAAATCGGCGTGAACGCCGAGCGTCGAGAAGCTGAGGAGCGCGACCGCCAGGAAGATCATTCCCGCGGTGATCGGCCAGCGCGCCCCGATCAAGTCCGTCGCCTTGCCGGCGAGCGGCGCCGAGATGACGGTCAGGACGGTCATCGGCAGGAAGATCGCGCCCGTGCGCACGGCGCTGTAGCCGAGGATGTTCTGCATGTAGAGCGAGACGAAGAAGAAGATGCCGAACATCGCGACCGAGACGAGCAGCGCCGCGATGTTCGCGCCGGCGAACGTGCGCTTGCGAAACAGCGCAAGCTCGAGCATCGGCCTGCTGCTGAGGCGTTCGATGAGCACGAACGCGATCAAGAGCACGGCCGCGAGGACGAAGAGCGAAAGGATCGTCGTCGACGACCAGCCGTAGCGGTTGGCCTCGATCAGGGCGTAGACGAGGGCGAACAGCCCGCCGGCGGACGTGAGCAGGCCGGGCAGATCGAGACGGCGGACCACCTCGATGCTGCGCGTCTCCCTGATCAGGAGCAGTGAGGCGACGAACGCAATGGCGCCGACGGGAGCGTTGACGAAGAAGATCCAGCTCCAACCGACGTGCTCGGTGAGCAAGCCGCCGACGAGCGGCCCGATCGCGAGTGCGCTGCCGGAGACGCCGGCCCAGATTCCGATCGCCGTGCCGCGCTCCTCGGCGGAAAACGCCGCGGTGATGATCGACAGCGTCGCCGGCATCATCAACGCCGCCCCGGCGCCCTGAAACGTGCGCGCGCCGATCAGCACGTCCGCGCTCGACGAGAACCCGCAAGCGATGGACGACGTGGTGAAGACGATCAGCCCGGCGTCGAACACGAGCCGCCGGCCGTAGAGGTCCGCGAGCCTTCCGCCGGTCAGCATGAGCACGGCAAAGGCCAGCGTGTAGGCGTTCACGACCCACTCGAGCTGGGACACGCCCATCTGCAGGCCCCGGCCGATCGAGGGCAGCGCGACGTTCACGATCGTGCTGTCGAGCATGATCATGAAGAGCGCGAAGGAGACGGCGGCCAGCGTCCACCACTTGCGGTTCGCATCGTCGATTCTCACCCGCGAGGCCATGCTGCAACCTCCCTCCGTCAGGCCGGGCAACGTCCGCCCCGCCTATCTCCAGCTCCTA
>DATEXK010000225.1:0-2917 GCA_035257065.1 Gaiellaceae bacterium
TGGGGCAGGAGCGTCACCCTGCGCCGTCGTACGAGCCATGCGAGCCCCGCCGCGGGGGCGAGAACGAGGATCAGGATGGCGGCGGTCAGCGCGATCGGAAGCACTCCGGAGCACTCTAGGATCCGGGCATGACGGAGGCGAAGTTCGTGCCGGTCAAGGAGGGCGGGCTCGTGCCCGAGGGCGACGGCTGGTTCGTCCTGAACGCGAAGGACGCCCGCTGGCTCGACGGCGACCTCGGCAAGTACACGGGGTTCGAGGGCGCGGAGTCGCGCTTCCCGCAGCTCGGGATCAACATCAACGTCCTCGCGCCCGGCGAGGCGATGACGATGTACCACCGCGAGAACGCGCAGGAGGACTTTCTCGTGCTCGCAGGCGAGTGCCTGCTGATCGTCGACGGCGCTGAGCGCCCGCTTGACCCCAAGCTCGCATACAAGCCGTTCGAGTTCCGGCGCAGCGGCTACGAAGCAGGCTGGCTGCCAAAATAGGGACCAGGGCTTCCGGCCCGGCCGTCGAAGTCCGTGCTTCGTGGCCGTTACACAAGACGAGCTGTACGCGACGCTGGACCTCGAGCTCTCGTGGTCGGAGCGCGCGTTGCCGGAGAACGTGCGCACGAGGCACGTCCATCGCCTGCACCCGTATCACGGCAAGTTCATTCCCCAGCTCGTCGAGGTGCTCGTCGATCGCTACATCCCGCCCGGCGGGCATGTGCTCGACCCGTTCGCGGGCTCCGGCACGACGCTCGTGCAGGCGCTCGAGTCGGGACGCGACGCAACCGGCGTCGAGCTCGCCGCGTTCAACTGCCTGCTGATCGGAGTCAAGACCGCCCGTTACGACCTCGATGCGCTCGCCTCCGACCTCCGTGGCGCGTGCGCGCGCCTCGACGATCTCGATGTGGGCCGAGCGCGCGTCCCGAAGGAGCCGTACCTGAAGCGCTGGTATGCACCGCGCGCGGCGGCCGAGCTCTTCGCGTTCCGCGACCTGACCGCCGAGTACGAGCACGCCGACGTGTTGCGCGTGGTTCTCTCGCGCGCCGCACGCTCCGCACGGCGGGCAGCGCATTTCGACCTCGAGGCGCCTCGTGAGCCGCAGACCGGCGAGTACTGGTGCCACAAGCACAAGCGCACGTGCAAGCCCGTCGAGACCGCCGTTGGATTCCTGCGCCGCTACACGCTCGACACGCTCACGCGCATCGAGCAGTTCGCAGATGTACGCGACGACGAGCGCAGCGCGACCGTGCTGCACGGCGACTCGTGCGAGGTCGAGTACGCGGCGAGCTTCGACGGCGTGCTGACGTCCCCGCCATACCCGGGCCTGATCGACTATCACGAACAGCATCAGTACGCCTACGAGCTCCTCGGCCTCGACGACCGGCGCGAGCTCGAGCTCGGCGCGGCGCAGGCCGGCACTTCACGCGCCGCGATCGCGGCGTACAGCGAAGGCGTCGCCCGTGCGCTTGCGAACGCAGCGTCTGCGCTCGTGCCCGGCGCACCCGTGCTCGTCGTCGTGAACGACCGTCGGAATCTGTATCCCGAGATCCTCGACGCCGCGGGGCTGCGCCTCGACGCGCGGCTGCGACGGCACGTCAACCGCCGCACCGGCCGACGGGCCGGCGAGTACTTCGAAGACGTGCTCGTCGCGTACGCGGCCTGAGCCGGACGAGCTACGCGGTCATGTGCACGACGACCTCGAGCAGGTCGACGCCCGTGCGCTTGCCGAAACCGTCGTCGGCAGCGCTCATCGCATCGAAGGCCTCGTGGCCTTTCTGCATGTCCTCTTCCGTCTCGAAGAGCGTGAGTGCGACCACCTTGCCCGCCGCGCGATCGACAAAGACATAGAGCTCGGTCGCCGGGATGCCTTCCGGCCGGTCGCTCTCGTTGATCTGCCGTGTGGCCTCGTCGATTCCTGTCGCTCCCTCGAACGTTGCGATCCGTGCGTACATGACTCCCCCCTTCGGTCGACCGGCCGACGCTACGACGTTCGCGGCGGTGTGTCCAGGAGTGCGTGCGGATTCGACGGACGATCCGTGGACTCACCGATGCCTGCGCCGACCGAGGTGCGGATACTCGAGGAGGCGAGGAGTGGAGGTCCCATGGCACGGTCGATCGTCGTCGGATACGGGACGAAGCGGGGATCGACCCGCGAGGTCGCCGAAGCGGTTGGGGCGGTGCTGAGCGAGCATGGCTTTGCGGTCGAGCTGCTCCCGGCGCAGGACGTCGAAGACGTCGGCCGGTACGACGGAGTCGTGCTCGGAGCGGCGCTCTACACGGGTCGCTTGCAGCGGGACGCGCGCCGCTTCCTCAAGCGGCACCGAAAGGAGCTGGCGACGCTGCCGGTCGCCGTCTTCGCGCTGGGGCCTCGCCAGGACACGAAGGAGCACTTGCAGCGCTCGCGGCAGCAGCTCGAGCGTGCGCTTGCGAAGGTCCCGGAGGTCAAGCCCGTGTTGACCGGGTGCTTCGGCGGCGCCGACCGGGAGAAGCAGGTCGACCTGCGCGACTGGGCCGTGATCCGGGCCTGGGCGGAGGACGCCGCCGACGCGTTCGACGCTGCGCCGCTCAGGCGCGTGGAAGGCTCCACAGAGTCGTAACGCTCGGCTGCGTAACGTCGAAGCGTGCTTGCACGCGCGATCACCCATGGGCTCGTCGGGCTCGAGGCGCGCCGCGTCGAGGTCGAGGCCGACGTCTACGAGAACGGACTGCCGGCGTTCGTGATCGTCGGCCTGCCCGATCGCGCGTGTGCGGAGGCGCGCGAGCGCGTACGGAGCGGAATCCAGTCCGCCGAGCTCCGGTTTCCCAGTGGGCGCGTCACCGTCAACCTCGCACCGGCCGGCCTGCGCAAGGAGGGCTCGGGATACGACCTGCCGATCGCGCTCGCGGTGCTCGCCGCGTCGCGGCAGTTGCCGCATGTCGAGCTCGACCGT
>DATEXK010000226.1:0-3224 GCA_035257065.1 Gaiellaceae bacterium
GATCCCGACGGCGCCTTTCCCGAGGCCTACGGCATCACGGCGGCCGGCGCGGTGCTCGTGCGCCCCGACGGGTACATCGCGTGGCGGGCGACCGGTGCCGACGGCGCCTCGGCGCAGGCGCTGGTGGAGGTGCTCGACACGGCGCTGTGCCGGACGGGGCCTTCGTAGCTCTAGCTCGGTGACGCCACGAGGGCGTCGAACAGCTTGTCGAGCTCGGCCGCGGGATCGCCGCACAATCCGGTGTGCACGGCTGACGGCTGGATGATCGTGCTCGACGGGGAGACGAGCCAGTGGAAGCGCGCCGTCGTGTCGAGGGCGGCGATCGGCCCGGCATCGGGGTCACCCTGCGCGACGCGCTCGATCGCGTCGAGATGCGGCGTCACGGTCGCGGGGTCGACGTCGGGCCACAACGCCGCGAGCCGCTGCTCGTCGAGCGCCGTGCGCGCGTCGAGGTAGTCGAGCGTTCGCGCGAACACGACGACGCCGACGTTGATCCGCTCGCCGCGCTCGACGCGCGGGACGATGCGATACACGGCATACGAGAACGGGCTACCGTCGCTCACGAGCCTCCTCGGCCTCCTCGGCGAATGTTCGCGGCGCCTCGAGGCGCTCGCGCAGGTACGCAACGTAGACCGCTCGGTCGTCGCCGTCGAGCCACTCGTCAGGAATCGCAGCCGCGATCTCCTCGAGCAACTCGGGCGTCACCCGCTGCGCGAGCCGCGCGTCGGCGTCAACGATCGAGTCCGCGAACGGCAACAGCACGTGCTCGCGAATCGCCGGGAACGGCTTGCGCGCGTGATCCGGCTCGTGGGTCGTGGCGTGGTGGAAGAAGAGCGCCGCGCCGTGGTCGATGAGCCAGAGCCGGCCGTGCCACAGCAGCAGGTTCGTGTTCTGGGCGGTGCGGTCGACGTTCGTCACGAGCGCGTCGAACCAGACGATCTCGGCCGCGAGCGCAGCATCGGGGACGATGCCGGCCGCGGGGCTGAACGGTAGCGCGCCCGGCAGGAAGTCGACTCCGAGGTTGAGGCCGGCGCTCCCGACGAGCAGGTCCTGGATCTCGGGATCGGGCTCGGCTCGCCCGATCACGGGATCGAGCGTGACGAGCGCGAGCTCCGGCACGTCGAAGCCGAGCGCACGCGCAAGCTCGCCCGCGACGATCTCGGCGACGAGCGCCTTTCGCCCCTGTCCGGCGCCGCGGAACTTGAGCACGTAGAGCCCGTCGTCGTCGGCCTCGACGATCGCCGGCAGCGACCCGCCTTCGCGGAGCGGCGTGACGTAACGCGTTGCCGAGATCCGGCGGAGCTGCACGGCCTCAGAATGCAACGCGGCGTGGGACGTACGGCTCCTCGAGCCGCGCGATCTCGTCCTCGCCGAGCGACAGCTGCTCGGCCGCGAGCGCATCCTCGAGGTGCGCGAGCTTCGTCGCGCCGACGATCGGAGCGGTGACTCCGGGCCGCTGGAGCAGCCACGCGAGCGCGACCTGCGCCGTCGGAAGCCCGCGCGTTGCTGCGACCTCGGCGAGCCGGGCGATCACGGGTGCGTCGAGCTCGGGGCTGTACAGACTCTCTCCGAAGGCGTCCGTCTTGGCGCGCGTCGTCAGCAACTCTCCGGACGTGCTGCGGTTGCCGGCGAGCCGGCCGCGTGCGAGCGGGCTCCAGGGAATCACCGCGACGCCCTGGTCGAGGCACTGCGGGATCATCTCCCGCTCCTCTTCGCGGTAGATCAGGTTGTAGTGGTTCTGCATCGAGACGAAGCGCGTCTTCGCGACCGACTGCGCCTTGGCGAACTGCCACGCGAACATGCTGCTCGCACCGATGTAGCGCGCCTTGCCGGCCTTCACGACGTCGTGCAGGGCCTCCATCGTCTCCTCGATCGGCGTACCGTCGTCCCAGCGGTGGATCTGGTACAGGTCGACGTAGTCGTGCCCGAGCCGCGTGAGCGACGCGTCGATCGACGCGAGGATGTGCTTGCGTGAGAGCCCGACGCCGTTCTCGCCCGGCATCGTCTTCCCGCGCACCTTCGTCGCGAGCACGTACTCCTCGCGCATCCCGAAGAGCTTCTTCAGGAGCCGCCCTGTAATGACCTCGCTCGCGCCGCCGTTGTAGACGTCCGCGGTGTCGAAGAACGTGATCCCGCCCACGGCTGCGCGGCGGACGATCGGCTCGGCGCTCTTCTCGTCGAGCGCCCACTCGCGTTCGGGGTGCTTGCCGTAGCTCATCATCCCGAGGCAGACGCGCGAGACGCGCAGGCCGGTGTTGCCGAGGTTCACGTAGTCCATGGTCTCTCCCGTCTTCTTTGAATCGTCTGGAACTGTTCGAACGGCTGCCGGAGCGTACTAGCCGGAACCGTCGCGTCACCCCGACCGCTGCGTCCAGACCCAGGTGGCCGAGGCGATCGCGAGCGCTGCCGCGCCGACGAGCAGGATCGCGCCGGCGCGTGCGGCCGCCGTATTGCCGAGAAACGTCCCGGCCACGATCGTCTCGACGCCGATCGCGAAGACCAGCGCCTCCGCCTGCGCGAGGCGCCGCGGGTAGAGCGCCTCCTGCTTGGGTCGCGGTCCGGGTGGCCACCACACCCAAAGCGAGAGTGAGAGCAGCTTCGGCAGATGACCGAGCGTGACTCCGACGGCCCAGCCGAGCAGGAGCAGCAACACGTACGCGCCGGCTCGTCGTTCCTCGTGCACCGTGCCGACGATCAGCGCGAAGCCGAGTGCCGTCGCCTGGAGCAGGAAGGCCGCCCCCGCGAGCAGGTGCGCGAGCGGGCCTTCGAGCGCCAGCCTGCGCGTTCGCGCGACCCCTAGGACGAGCGCGCCGAAGCGGGCGAGCGAGAGCACGATGACGACTGCCCCCACCGCCGCGACCCAGCGAGACGCCGCGATGCCGGCGGCCAGCAGCCACACACCGAGTGTCAGCACGAGCTCGTCGACCGGCGCTCGGCGAGCAGGTGCCGTCGGCGCCTGCGCGAGCATCGGCGCCAGGGTGCGGCCGACGGTGAGGATCAGCATCGCGATCCAGCCGAGCAGCGCGACGTGAAGGTGGACGAGCAGCCAGCGATCGTGGGTGACGCCGAGGACGGTCGCGTCGCCGTGCGAGAAGAGGAGCGATCCGAGCACGAGCGCCGCGACGACGTGGAAGAGGCTGAGCGCGACGCCGGTGCGGCTCGCGACGAGCATCCGGCCGCGCGGCGCTCGGACGACGAGGCCGCCGAGCTCGACGAGGACCAGT
>DATEXK010000227.1:0-8937 GCA_035257065.1 Gaiellaceae bacterium
CCTCAAGCAGGGGACGAAGGATCACGACATCGGCCCGCTGACCGACTTCCCCGAAGGGAAGTACGTGATCGCGACTTGGATGTCGGACAAGAGCCAGGGCGAGGTCTCGCGCCGCACGGCATTCGTCCGTTACAACGGCGAGCTCAACAACCAGCCGAGCTTCACGATCATCTCGAACCACTGCGCGCATCTCGGCTGCCCGGTGCAGCCGAACGGGCCGCTCGACAACAAGAACACGAAGGAGCTCGCCGACGTGACGCTGATCCCGACGGTCTCGATCGCCGGCTTCGGCTGCCCGTGCCACGGCGGCCAGTACGACACCGAGGGCAACCGCACCGCCGGCCCGCCCGTGCGCGCGCTCGACCGCTATGCGTTCGAGATCAAGAACGGTCACGTGATCCTGCTCAGCACGTTCTCGGTCTCGCACGTCGACGGCACCGGCGCGCAGGCGAAGATCTTCAAGTACAAGCAAGCCGGCCCGGGCGAGCACGTCGACGGGCCCGAGCAGTGGCTCTATCCCTTCCAGCCGCCGCACCACTGATGGCGCTCAGGCGACCTCCCACGAAGGCCGCGCTCCGGCGCGAGCGGATGCAGGCCGTCGTCACGTACCCGGTCGACTGGCTGGAGGAGCGGTCCGGCCTCGTCGGCGGCATTCGCTACTTCCTCTTCCGCAACGTGCCGCGCGACATCAACTGGATGCAGACGCTCGGCTCGGCGACGCTGACCGCCTTCGTCGTGCAGGCGACGACCGGCGTGATCCTCGCCATGTACTACAAGCCGACGCCGAACGACGCGTACTCGTCGATCCAGAACATCACCGATCACGTGACGCTCGGTTGGCTCGTGCGCGGAATGCACAAGTGGGGCGCGAGCGTCTTCATCATCCTGATGTTCCTGCACATGGGGCGGGTATTTCTTTTCGGCGCGTACAAGTATCCGCGCGAGCTGAACTGGATCGTCGGCGTGCTGCTGCTCGCGATGGGGATGATGGAAGGGTTCACGGGCTATCTGCTGCCGTGGGATCAGACTGCGTACTGGGCGAGTGTCGTCGGCATCAACCTGAACGGGACGGCGCCGTTCTTAGGACCGTGGCTCGCGCAATTCCTCCGATCGGGGCAGGAGATCGGAGCCGACACGCTGACGCGCTTCTACTCGCTGCACATGCTGGTGCTTCCGGCCCTGATCGCCGGGCTGATCGGCCTGCACCTCTACCTGATCATCCGGCTCGGCGTCACGTCGCCGCCGTGGTCGAAGGAGGCCGCGGGCGAGGCGGTCGAGGACGAGGCGCCGAGTGAGCTGCGCGCCGGCCTGACGCGCGCCGGCCACGCGGATGGAGGAGCGTCATGACCGCCCCGGGAAAGCCGAGCCCGCTCGACGAGCGGCGCGCGCAGTTCGCGCGTTACAAGGCAGACGTCAAGAAGCGGGGCAAGCCGTTCTACCCGTACGCGATGTTCGAGGACACGGTCATGAGCCTCATTGTCGTGGCGGTGATCGTCGGGCTCGCGAGCGTCTGGAAATGGACGTCATTCGGGCCGCACCACGACGGGCTCCACCAGGGCCTCCTCGGCCCCGAGTTCACCGCGCCGGCCGACCCCGGCACGACGAGCTTCGTGCCGCGCCCGGACTGGTACTTCTACTTCCTCTTCTATCTCCTGCGGGTCTTCAAGTGGCCGGACACCGTGTTCCTCGGCACGGTCGGTATCCCGAACATCCTGCTTGTGCTGTTGCTCGCGCTGCCGTTCATCGACGTGCGGCGGGAGCGGCGTCTCTCGCGGCGCCCGGTCGCGGTCGTCGCCGCCGTGCTGACGATCCTCTCGATGGGCGTGCTGACGTGGAAGGGCGCGACGGCCAAGGAGGCGCTCGCCTCCGAGGTGATCCTCGACGTGCCGAGCTGGGTCAAGGCGGAGAACCTCCCGGCGGCGGCAATTCCCGGCGCGAAGCTCTTCGCGGTGTCCGGCTGTACCGCCTGCCATACGTACAGCGGCAGCGGCGGCGCCGCGCTCGGCGCGCCGGACCTGACTGCGATCGGCTCGCGGGGCCTCGGGGTCGACTTCCAGATCAAGCATCTGAAGGATCCGTCCAGCGTGACGCCGGGCTCGCCGATGCCGAAGTTCGCCTCTCTGGGCGACGCACGGCTGCGCCAGCTGGCCGTCTTCCTCGAAGCCTCAAAGGGCAAGAAGTAACGAACCGGCGCCGGTTCGCGAGCCTGGTCATCAGCGTCGCGGCCCTCGCAGCCGGCTGCGGCGGTTCGAACAACGGAGTCGGAACGAAGAGTGTCCCCGGTTCCGAGCTCCCCGGCGAGGTGGCGTCTTGGGTCTCCGCGGCGAAGCTGCCGCCGCAAGCAGTTGCGGGTGCGAGTCTGTTCGCCACGTCCGGATGTCTGAGCTGTCACACCTATCTGGGCTCGGGAGTGACGAATCTCGGTGGGCAGGACCTGACGCGCGAGGCGTTGAAGGGCCGTGGTCTCGATTGGCAGATCCGGCACCAGCGCTGTCCGTCCTGCGTCGTCCCCGGTTCGCAGATGCCGAGATTCGGCCTGGGGGAGCCGGCGCTCCGCGCGTTGGCCATCTTCCTCGAGGCATCGAAAGGCAAGCGGTGATCTCGCGCGCTTCCAGGCGCCGCGGGCACAATCCCGGGGAATGCACGTCTTCCTCGGGATAACGGGAGCCTCCGGCGCGCCCTACGCGGCTCGATTGCTCGAAGCTCTGGCGGCCGCCGACTGCGAGATCGGCGTCTCGGCCTCCGGCGCGGCGATCGAGGTGATGGCGACCGAGCTCTACGGCAACGCCCGGCTCTCACGCGACGAGACGCTCGCGCGCCTGCTCGAGCCCGTCGGCGACGCGGCGACCGTCTACGACCCGAGCGACTGGAAGGCGCCGTACGCATCCGGTTCGGCGAAGGTCGACGCCTACGTCATCTGTCCCTGCTCGATGGGGACGCTCGGGACGATCGCGTCCGGCTCGATGCAGAACCTCATCCACCGCGCCGCATCGGTCGCCCTCAAGGAGGAACGGCGGCTCATCCTCATGCCGCGCGAGACACCGCTCTCGGCGATCCACTTGCGCAACATGCTCACGCTCCGGGAGGCCGGCGCGACGATCCTCTTCCTCGCGCCCGGCTTCTACCACGGCGCAGAGACGGTTGCGGATCTTGTCGACTTCATCGTCGCGCGGACACTCGATCAGCTCGGGCTCGACAACGCACTCGCCAAGCGATGGGGCCAGTGAACAGCTCGACGGAGCACGCAGACAGAATCGCCACGGGCACGTTGCCGCCGGAAGGCGTGCAGCGGATGTTCGACCGGATTGCGCCGGTCTACGACGTCATGAATCGCGTCATGACCGGCGGCCTCGACCGGCGCTGGAGGCGGATCACGATCGACGAAGCCGTACGCCCGGGTGACCGCGTGCTGGACGCCTGCTGCGGCACCGGTGACCTCGCGATCGCGGCGCGGCGGCACGGCGCCGGCGAGGTGGTCGGTCTCGACTTCTCCGAGCAGATGCTCGAACGGGCGCGGCGGAAGGCGCCGGAGATCGACTGGGTTCAGGGCGACGCGCTCGCGCTCCCGTTCGACGACGAGTCGTTCGATGCCGCGACGGTCGGCTTCGGCGTCCGCAACGTCGACGACCTCGAGGGGGCGATCCGAGAGCTGCGGCGCGTGCTGCGCCCCGGTGGACGCGTCGCGATTCTCGAGATCACGACTCCGGTCGGAGCCTTGGCGGGGTTCTACCGCTTCTGGTTCGACCGGCTGATCCCGCTCCTCGGCAAGGTCCTGCCGGGTGGCTCCGCGTACACGTACCTGCCTGCGAGCGTCCGCCGCTTTCCGCAGCCGGAAGCCCTGGCAGACCTGCTCGCAGCGAGCGGTTTCGAAGCCGTGCGATTTCGGCGGTTTGCAGGGAGTATCGTGGCTCTGCATATAGGAGAGGCGCGCGGATGACAAGCACAGCCACCGAGACGCTCGCCGCGATTCGCGAGGCCCCGGGCCTCGAGGAGTACCTCGACGCGCTCGAGGAGCGGCTTGCCCGCTCGGTCGCCAGCCATCCGGGGCTCGTCGCCGCGGTGGGGAACGAAGCGCTCGCCGCGGGCGGGAAGCGCCTGCGGCCTCTGCTCGTGTTCCTCTCGACGCCTGCCGGAAGCCCGCCGTCGATCGCCGCCGGCGTCGCCGTGGAGCTCGTGCACATGGCGTCGCTCATCCATGACGACGTGATCGACCGGGCGCACTTCCGCCGCGGCAAAGCGGCCGCCTGGTCGGCGCACGGCCCGGACGCCGCCCGCGCGACCGGCGACTACCTCTTCGCCCGCGCGTTCGCGGAGCTCGCGGCGACCGGCGATGCGGAGGCGGTCGGCGTGCTCGCGGACGCGACGCTCTGTCTCTCGCGGGGCGAGGCGCTCCAGCGGACGCAGACGAACGACCCGTCGACGACCGTCGAGGCGTATATCGAGCGCTGCGGCCTGAAGACCGGGAAGCTCTTCGAAGCTGCCTGCCGGCTCGGCGGCGGCTCAGGTGCGTACGGGCTCGCGCTCGGCGTCGCGTTCCAGATCGCCGACGACGTGCTCGACTGCTCGGGCGCGACGATCGAGACGGGCAAGATCGCGGGCACCGATCTCCGGGATGGCACGCCGACGCTGCCGCTGTTGCTCGCCGCGCAGCAGGACGACGTCGTGCGCCGCGCGCTCGCGGGCGGCCCGGTCGACGGCGCGCTCGTGCGGGTTGCCGCAACCGGTGCGCTCGAGCGCTCCACGAAGGTTGCACTCGACTACGCTAGGCAGGCTCGGGCGTGCCTCAACGGTGAGTTGCATCGTGAGGAGCTCGAGTCCCTGACGCACGCGGTCGTCAACCGGGAGAGGTAACACAGTGGCAGTCCTCGACATGCTGGAGACGCTCGCCCCGATCAGGGAGAAGATCGAGGCCGGAGCGCGCCTCGACTTCGAGGACGGCGTCGCGCTGATGGAGTCGGACGACCTGCTCGCGCTCGGCGAGCTGGCCGACCTCGCGCGGCGTGTTCGCGGCGGCGGCGACGAGGTCTACTTCGTCCAGGGCGTCAACATGTACCAGACGAACGTCTGCCGCGTGAAATGCAAGTTCTGCGCGTTCGCGAAGACGCGCAAGCAGGAGGAGTCGTACACGCTGACCGCGGACGAGCTCGTCGAGGATGCAGTCGCGCAGCACCACGCCGCGCAATTCACGGAGATTCACCTGGTCAACGGCGAGAACCCGCACGTCGATCTCGAGTTCTACGCGGAGGTCCTGCGCAAGTTGAGATCGGCGCTGCCGGACGTGCATCTCAAGTTCTATACGGCCTCCGAGATCCATCACATGTCGAAGCTCGAGGGGTGCTCGCACGAGGAGGTCCTGCGCGTTCTGAAGGACGCAGGTCTCGGTTCGATGCCCGGCGGCGGCGCAGAGATCTTCGCCGACCGTGTGCGTGCGCTGATCGCTCCCGGCAAGGAGCCTGCGGAGGACTGGTTCGACGTGCACGACACGGCGCACCGGCTCGGCATCACGACGCAGTGCACGATGCTCTACGGGCACGTCGAGACGTACGAGGAGCGTGTCGACCACCTTTTGCGCCTCCGCGAGCAGCAGGACAAGACGGGCGGTTTCCTCTCGTTCATCCCGCTCGCGTTCCATCCCGAGAACACGGTCTTCGAGCGGCGCGGCTTCAGGTTCACCACCGGGGCCGACGACCTGAAGGTGATCGCGGTGTCACGGCTCCTGCTCGACAACATCGAGCACGTCAAGGCGTACTGGATCATGATGGGTATGCCGATGGCGCAGCTCGCGCTGCACTTCGGCGCGAACGACGTGCAGGGCACGGTCGTGCGCGAGCAGATCTTCCAGGCGGCGGGTGCGACGAGCGGCACGGAGCAGAAGATCTCCGAGCTCGTACGGTTCATCCAAGATGCCGGGAGAATCCCCGTGCAGCGCGACTCGCTCTACAACGAGCTGCATCGATGGGCCGCGTGACGTGATCAAGCTCGGTCGCATCTCGTACGTCAACATGGCGCCGATCTTCTACCGCGTCGACATGGAAGTGGACGAGGTCCAGGGCGTTCCGACGGAGCTGAACCGGATGCTCGTCGACGGCGAGCTCGACACCGCGCCGATCTCTTCGATCGAGTACGCGCGCAATGCCGGCAAGCTGCGCCTGTTGCCGCGCCTCTGTGTCGCGTCGGAGGGCGCAGTCGACTCGATCCAGCTCGTCACCCGCAAGCCGCTCGAGCAGGTGCGCGTCGTCGCGGTGACTCCCGAATCGGCGACGTCCGTCGTGCTCACGAAGGTGCTGCTGCCCGAGGCCGGGCAGGTACCGCTCGAGGCGTACGAGACCGGCGACGCCGACGCGAAGCTCCTGATCGGCGACGCCGCGCTGAAGTCGGCGTTCGAGGACCCGACGCCGCACTACGATCTCGGCCGCCTCTGGCTCGAGCGCACGGGGCTGCCGATGGTGTTCGCCGTGTGGGCGTGCCCCGAGCCGGTCGCCGACGGGCTCGCGGAGCTCGAGGACGCTCTCGTTGCCTCGGTACGGATGGCCCGCGCCGAGCCGGAGAACCTCGCCTTCGAGGCCTCGGAGGCGTACGGCTATCCCGCCGGCTTCCTGGCGCGCTACTTCGAGAAGCTTCGCTACCGCTTCGGCCCGCGCGAGCGCGCCGGCCTCTACACGTTCCTCGAGATGGCCCGAGACCACGAGCTGCTCGAGACGGTGCCCGAGCTGCGCTTCGTCTCGACGAAGGGAGCTGCGGTCGCATGAGCGTCGTCGCCGAGTCGCGCACCGCGCCGATCCTCGAGAAGGTTCTCGACGGCGAGCGCCTCACCGACGAGGACGCAATCGCGCTGCTCCGTTCTCGTGACCTCCTTGCGGTCGGCCGTGCGGCGAACGAGATCCGCAACCGCAAGCACGATCCGAGCCGCGTCACGTTCATCATCGACCGCAACCTCAACTACACGAATCTCTGCGTCACGGACTGCGACTTCTGCGCGTTCTATCGGAGCCCCGGCGACACGCGCGAGGGCTATCTGCTGCCGAAGCCGGTGATCTTCAAGAAGATCGAGGAGACGCTGGCGATCGGCGGGACGGGGCTGCTCATGCAGGGCGGCCATCATCCCGACCTCGGCATCGACTACTACGAGGACCTGTTCCGGTCGATCAAGGCGAAGTACCAGATCCATCTGCACGCGCTGTCGCCGCCCGAGATCCAGCACATCTCGCGCAGGTCGAAGCTGACGATCCCAGAGACGCTGACGCGGCTGCGCGACGCCGGGCTCGACTCGATCCCCGGCGGCGGCGGCGAGGTCCTCGTCGATCGCGTGCGGCACATCATCGCGCCCAAGAAGACGAAGTCGTCGGAATGGCTGAACGTGATGCGTCACGCGCACCGGCTCGGCATCTCGACGACCGCGACGATGATGTACGGGCACGTCGAGACGCTCGAGGAGCGCGTCGAGCACATGCGCCGTGTGCGCGAGGTGCAGGACGAGACCGGCGGCTTCCGGGCGTTCTTCTCGTGGACGTTTCAGGACGACGGCAACCGGCTCGGCGAGAAGGTGCCGCCAGAGACGCGGCCGACGTCGTTCGACTACCTGCTGACGCAGGCGGTGTCGCGCCTCTACCTCGACAACATGCCGCACATCGGTTCGTCGTGGGTGACGCAGGGCAAGAAGATCGGGCAGGTGGCGCTGCAGTTCGGCGCGGACGATCTCGGCTCGGTGATGATCGAAGAGAACGTCGTCAGCGCGGCCGGCACGACGTACCGCGCGAGCACCGAAGAGTTCGTGCACCTGATCAAGAGCCTCGGCAAGATCCCGGTGCAGCGCGACACGCTGTACCGCGACGTCAAAGTCTGGAACTGACAGGCTCCCGGGCGCGCCGAGGCCCCGGCTACCCTGGGCCAAGGGTCGTGCTGCACAAGGTTCTCATCGCCGTCGCTCTCGCCGGGCTCACCGCATTGCCCGCGGCCGCGTCTCCTTCCGAGCCGCTGGTCGCGACGAAAGTCGTCACGCAGTCGCTGCTCATGCCGGGCGTCTCGTACCAGCGCCAGGTTGAATACACGCCGCATGGCCCGGTAGTGCTCGATGTCGTCACCGCTCCGCGGCCGGACGGGTCGTTGTATTCGCTCGGGACGGCGCTGTCGAACAACGCGATTCTCGGCACCGAGAAGCTGACCGACATCGAGAAGACGGCGAGCGCGTCGGCCACGGTCGTCGGCGTGAACGGCGACTTCTTTGCCGCAAATCCCGGTGCGCCGACGGGGATCGTCATGCGCGGCGGCGCGCTCGACTTCGCGCCCGCGCTCAAGCGCTCGAGCCTCGGCATCGGCGCGGACGGCATGCTCACGGTCGCCTCCGTCGGCTTCGACGGAACCTGGCGCGGCACCGATCAGCGTCGCCAGCTCGACCTCAACAAGCCTCCGATCGCAGGGCACACGACGCTCTACACCTCAGCGTGGGGGCCCACGACTCCAGCGGAGAGCGGCGTCGTCGAAGACGTGCTCGGCTCGCTGCCTCCGACGACTCCGAACAGTGTGCTCACCGGCGTCGTGACCCAGGCGTCGGCCGACGGCGCAATCCCCATACCGCCCGGCGGCGCGGTGCTCGTCGCGCGCGGCAACCAGGCGCCACATCTCAGCGCCGAGGCGCCGGTCGGCACGACGGTCGAGATCCGCCTGACGCTGACGCCCAACTGGCACGCGATGAGCGGTGCGATCGGCGGCGGCCCCGCGCTCGTCGCCGACGGCAAGCCGGTCTTTCGCGCGAACGAGTCGTTCGGCGACCCGGTGTTGAACGCGCGCACCGCGCGCAGCGCCGTCGGCCAGCTCTCGGACGGCCGCGTGCTGCTCGTCACCGTCGAAGGCGGAAGCCTCGGCTACAGCACCGGCATGACGAATTACGAGCTCGCCGTTGCGCTGGCACGCCTCGGCGCCGTCAACGCGATGAGTCTC
>DATEXK010000228.1:0-2977 GCA_035257065.1 Gaiellaceae bacterium
GCTCTGCCACCTCGCCGCCGGCCGCCTCGACGCCGTCTGCTCGCTGAAGGCCGCCCGCTCGGTCGACATCGCCGCGGCGCAGCTCCTCTGCCGCGAGGTCGGCCTCTCGCTCGAGCTCTTCGACGACCCGCGCGGCTTCGAGGAGGCCGAGCTCGACCTGCTCGGACGTTCGCGTCTTGCCGCAGCTGGCACAGTCGATCTGTGCGCGCAGGTGGCAACCGCCCTATCCGCATAGGCTGCTCCGGCTGGAACTACGCCGAGTGGAAGCACGAGTTCTACGGCGGTCTCCCGGCGCGCCGGTGGCTCGAGCACTACGCACGGCACTTCGACACGGTCGAGGTGAACAGCACCTTCTATCGTCTGCCGAGCCGCGACGCCGTCGCCAACTGGGAGCGCACCGTACCGCCGGGCTTCCTCTTCACGATCAAGGCGTCTCGGTACCTCACGCACGTGAAGCGTCTCCGCGACCTGGGCGCGGGGCTCACGCGTTTCACCGAGCGGCTGGAGCCGCTGCTGGCGAGCCCGAAGATGGGGCCGATCCTCTGGCAGCTTCCGCCGACGTTCAAGCGCGACGACGAGCGGCTCGCGAGCGCGCTCGCACGACTGCCGCGCGAGCAGCGCCACTGCTTCGAGTTCCGTCATCCGAGCTGGTTCGCCGACGACGTCTACGCACTGCTGCGTGCGCACGGCGCCGCGCTCGTGATCGGCGACCGCCCGGAGGTGAAGAGCTTCCAGGCGCACGTGCTCACTGCGTCGTGGACGCTCGTCCGCTTCCACTACGGGTCGCGCGGCCGCCGCGGGAACTACAGCGAGGCCGAGCTGCGGGAGTGGGCGCGCCGTCTGGAAGACTGGGGCCGTGAGGTCGAGGTCCTGGCGTACTTCAACAACGACTGGGAGCTCTTCGCCGTCCATAACGCCTTGCGCATGAAGGAGCTGCTCGAGGAATGACGTGCCGATGATCGACCTGCACTCGCACGTCCTGCCGGGCGTCGACGACGGCGCCCGAACGCTGGACGAGAGCCTCGCAATCCTGCGCGCGGCGGTCGAGGACGGGATCACGCGCATCGCCGCCACGCCGCACGTGCGCGACGACCATCCGACGTCGCCGGAGACGATGGAGCGAGGCGTCGACGAGTTGAACCGCGCCGCGCGCGACGCCGGCATTCCGATCGACGTGCTCCCCGGCGGTGAGCTCGACATCGAGTACGCCGCGCGTCTCGACGACGCGACGCTCGCGCGGTTCGGACTGGGCGGCAACGCGAGCGTGCTCCTGCTCGAGTGTCCCTACTCCGGCTGGCCGCTCGACCTGCGCGACGTCGTCTTTCGTCTCGCGGCGCGCGGCTTCTCGGTCGTCCTCGCGCATCCCGAGCGCAATCCCGACGTGCAGGCGGATCCGGAGCTTCTGCGACCGCTCGTCGACGCGGGCGTTCTGGTGCAGCTCACAGCGGCCTCGATCGACGGGCGGTCCGGCTCGAGCGCCCGGCGCACGAGCCGCGTGCTCCTCGACGGCGGGCTCGCGCAGCTCATCGCAAGCGACGGGCATGCGCCGCAGGTGCGCGCCGTCGGGATGGCTTCCGCCGCCGCCGGACTGGGCGACGCGGCCCTCGCCCGCTGGCTGACCGAGGACGTCCCGGCCGCCGTCGTGGCCGGATCCGCGCTTCCGGCGCGCCCGAAACGGGGCAAGAGGCGCCTTTTCGGGCTCCTGCAGCCGTAATCCGGCCGGGCGGCCCTCCACATAGAGTGGAACCGTGGAAATGCACTGCGTGCTCGTCGCCGACGACAGCCGCCCGTTTGCGGAGATGCTCCGCGCGTCGCTCGAGGATGCGGGGTTCCAGGTCGTGACTGCCTACTCCGGCCCGGCTGCGCTCGCCGCCATGGAGAACAACGACGTGGACATCGCCGTGCTCGACGTGCTGATGCCGGGAATCAGCGGCGACGCGGTCGCCCACCGGCTGCAACAGCTCGATCCGGACCTGCCCGTGTTGCTGATGACGGGGGCCGACAACCCTTTCGTGGCCGCGTCGGGCGCGCCCGTTCTGCGCAAGCCGTTCCCCCACGAGGAGCTGGTCGCGGCGGTTCGCCGCCTCGTGAAGTGACGGCGCCGGAAGTGGAATTGCCGCAGCGGCCGTCAGCGATCTCCCCGATTTGCTCGGACGGTCGCACCGTAATGCTTTTCACCCGAGACCAGAACGGAGGCTCGTCCCGATGACCTTGCGCCCGAAGACCACAGCCGACTTGACGCTCGCACCCGTTGCGGCGGAGATCGACCTGAACCTGCAGCGCCTCCGCGACAAGTCGGGGCACGACCTCGCCGCCGAGCTCGGCCTGGAGCTCAATCAGGAGAGCCCCGCCGCGACGCGCGAGCTTCGTGCTGCGCAGATTCTGCGGGTTGCCGTGCGCGACGTTGAGCTGCACGGCTGGTCCGCCGAGATCAGCGAGGACGCCTCGAGGGTGCACCTCAGCGGCGGATCGGTCTCGCTGGACATCGGCCTGAGCGCCGAGATCCTGCGCTACATCGTGGATTCACGGCCTTCCGGCTGAGCGAGTGGTCAAACCACTAGCCTCCCGGCATCCCGGCCGTCCAGCTCAGCAGTCCCGACCGCGTCCTCTTCCCCGACGACGGGATCACGAAGGGCGACCTCTTCGCGTATTACGAGCGCATCGGCCCGACGCTCGTGCCGCACCTGCGCGACCGGCCGTTCACGATGAAGCGCTACCGCGAGGGCATCGCGGCCGAGGGGTTCTTCCAGAAGCAGGCGCCGAAGGGCATGCCGGCGTGGATCGAGACGCGCCGGTTCGAGACGCACCCGCGCGAGGGCGGCTCTCGGCTCGTCGACTTCCCGCTCGTCGACTCCGTCGACGCGCTGCTCTGGATGGTGCAGATGCACTGCATCGACATGAACGCCTGGTACTCGCGCGTCGACAAGCCCGACCGGCCCGATTACGTCGTCTTCGACCTCGATCCGCCTGAGGCATC
>DATEXK010000229.1:0-2013 GCA_035257065.1 Gaiellaceae bacterium
CCTCGCCCGCGTGCGGCACCGAGCCCAAGCCCAGCGACTTCGCCAGGGTGAAAGCGGGCGCGTATGGCTCCGGTGGGAACTCGGCCTCGAGGCCGCCGAGGCCGACGCCGACGACGCCGCGGTCGCGATAGCGCGCGCACCACTCGACGGTCTCTCGCGCCTCCTCCTGCGTGAAGCCGCGCGTGATGTCGGGGGTCAGGCGGATCTCGACGCCGTGCAACTCTTTCGCCTCCTGCGCGCCGTTGCAGACGCCTTCGAAGATGTCCTCCCACGTACAGCCGCGGCGCACGCGCTCGGTCGGGCTGAAGATCGCCTCGAGGTAGACGGCTCCGTGCGAGGCCGCCTCGGCCGCGTAGTCGACGACCATCTGGCGGAAGTCCGCTTCCTTGCGCAGTGCGTTCGTCGTGAGGATCCAGACCTCGATGAAGTGCCGGAAGTCGGTGAACTCGTAGAGCGCGGCGAGGCCCTCCACCGTGTCGGCGGGAAGCGGGTAGTCGTTCCGGCGGGCGATCTCGAGCAGCGTCGGCGCGCGGACGGTGCCCTCCAGATGGACGTGCAGCTCGATCTTCGGGTACGGCGTCACTGCGCCGACGTTAGCCGCAGGCGTTCGCGTAGAACCGCAGGTACCGGGCCATGTGGCTCTGCCAGTACCCGTCGTCGTGCGCGCCCGGCCAGACGTGGAGCGTCGCGCCGAGCTTCCGCGCGAGCGCGGTGTCGGCGGCGCGGAACGGATCGTCGGCGCCGACGTCCATCCACACCGGTACTCGATAAGCCGGCGGGTGCCGGATCAGGTCGTGCCGCGCGAAGTCCGCGGCGTCGTCGAACGCGCCGGGCGCGGTGTCGCCGGCCGTGAACCAGAGCGCCGCCGAATGCGCACCGATCGCGCAGAACGTGCCCCGCGCGCCGAGGTCGAGCGCCCCGAAGCCGCCCATCGAGATACCGCCGATTGCGACACGCGTCGCATGCATCTGAGTCACGCCGGCCGGAATCGCTTCGTGCAACACCATCGAGCCCCAGCGCCCGTCGCGCCGGTCGTGCCAGTAGCTGTGGTCGCCGCCGTCGAGGAGGAGGACGGCCGGGGCGCGTGAGCCGAGCGCGTGCAGCTCGTCGAAGAACGGCTGGCTCAGCCAGCTCGACGGGCTCGCGCCGCGGCCGTGCAGGAGCACGAGGAGAAACGCGGCCTGCCCGGCGTGCGGCAGCACGAGGATCTCGTGCAGGTCGCGCTTGGTGGCGCGGCTGTGCAGCGTGAAGGGTACGAGCGACGCGCCGTTCGTCGAGCGGTACGCCGGTCCGTGGAATGGGCGGACGAGCTCGAGGACGCCGATCGCGATGAACACCACGGCGACCCCGATGAGCCAGCGCCGCATGCGGGGAGCCTAACTAGAGTGGCCGCGTGGGGAAGGCCTCCGACTGGCTGCGTGAGGAGCGACGCAAGGTTCTCGGCGACTGGGTCGCCGTCTGCCTGAAGTGTGGCGCCGGCCGCCGCTGGTTCGAGCAGTATGAGGACGAAATGCCGGATGCGTGTCCGGCCTGCGGCGGGGTGCTGCTCCGCCGCTGCCCGAGCTGCAACGCGCCGTTCTCGTCGATCGCCGCCGTCGACTGCGAGGAATGCGGCAAGCCGCTGCGCAGCGCGGAGCTCTTCGGCTCGCCGATCAGGCGCGCGAAGAAGAAGTAGCGCGCGCGACCGCGATCCCGGCGTCCCACCCCGGTGCGCGCCCGCCCGCAGGCGGTTGGATCGACTCTACGTCGAGCCCGATCCGGACGATGAGCCACGACGTGAGGGAGTTGGAGTTCCACATCTCGCCGGCGCCGCTCTCGTCGCGTCCCCAGGTGAGAGCCGGCACGGCCGGCACGAGCTCGAGCACACGCTCTGCGACCGACGAGTCGTCCGTCAGGGACACCGGGCTCTCGACCGCCTCCGCAACGTCCGGGATCGCGCCGTCGCGCCAGCAGCGCACCTCGTAACGAAAGAGCCGCAGCCGACCGGCTGCGCGGGCGCCCACGGGGCCGACG
>DATEXK010000230.1:0-6270 GCA_035257065.1 Gaiellaceae bacterium
CGAGCTCGCGCTCCTCCACGCCCGTGAGGGCGAGGAACTCGGCCGCCTGGCGGTTGCCGAGCGTGATCGTGCCCGTCTTGTCGAGCAGGAGCACGTCGACGTCGCCCGCCGCCTCGACGGCCCGGCCCGACATCGCGAGCACGTTGCGCTGCACGAGCCGGTCCATGCCGGAGATGCCGATTGCCGAGAGCAGCGCACCGATCGTCGTGGGGATGAGCGCGACGAGGAGCGCGATCAGGACAGTCTGCGAGGTGGACGTGCCTGCATAGATCGCGTACGGGCGCAGTGTGACGACCGCGGCCAAGAAGGTAATGGTCAGGCCGGCGAGCAGGATGTTGAGGGCGATCTCGTTCGGGGTCTTGCGCCGCTCGGCACCCTCGACGAGCGCGATCATGCGGTCGAGGAACGACTTCCCCGGCTCCTGTGTGACCTCGATCACGAGCCGGTCGGAGAGCAGCTTCGTGCCTCCTGTCACCGCCGAGCGGTCGCCGCCCGACTCGCGGATCACCGGCGCCGACTCCCCGGTGATCGCCGACTCGTCGACGGAGCCGACGCCCTCGATGATCTCGCCGTCGGCGGGGATGATCTCGCCGGCCTCGACGATCACGACGTCGCCGCGCTGGAGCTCGGCGGCCGGGACGGAGCGTCCGTCTCGGAGACGTGCTTCCGTCGTCGTGCGCGTCGCGCGCAACGCGCTCGCCTGTGCTTTGCCGCGCCCTTCGGCGATCGCCTCGGCGAAGTTCGCGAACAGCACCGTCAACCACAGCCAGATGGCGATGACGCCGACGAACCAGAGCTGTCCGGTCTGTCCGCGGGCGAGGTCGAGGAAGAAGGTCACGGTCGTGATCACGCTGCCGAGCTCGACGATGAACATCACCGGATTGCGCACCTGGGTGCGCGGGTCGAGCTTCGGGAACGAGTCGCGGACCGCGGCCAGCGCGAGCTCGCGCGAGAAGATGCTTGCGCTCGTGCGCGCCATGGACTACGTGCCTCCCAGCTTGTCGAGGGCGATGTTGAGGTCGAGCACGTTGACGCCCGGCTCGCCGAAGAAGCCCCACGAGCGGCCGTCGGTGTTCTGCTTGATCAGCTTCTGCACGGTCGCCAGCGGCAGGGGCCGCACCGCGGCTACGCGGCGCGCCTGCAGCGCGGCGTACACCGGCGAGATGTCGGGATCGATCCCCGAGCCGGACGTCGTGACAGCGTCAACGGGGATCTGATGGATCGTGAGGCCCGGGTTGTACGGGCGCTCGAGCTTGAGGATCGCCTGCGCGTTCTGAGCGACGAGCTTCGCCAGATCGGGGTTCGTCGGGCCGAGGTTCAGGAACGTCGTGCCGGCCGCGTTGTAGGCGGGCGAGGTCCCGGACGGCCGCTCGTGGAAGTACTTGGGGCTCGTGAATGCCTGTGCCGCGAGCTTGGAGCCGACGATCTTCCCGTTGCGGTGGATGAGACTGCCGCCGGCCTGGTGCGGGAACGCGACGGAGGCGAAGCCGGTCATCAGGGCCGGGTAGCCGAAGCCGAACACGGCGGTGATGACGACGATGGCGAGCACGGAGCTGACGAGGTTGCGCATCAGTGCATCAGCCCTTCCACGATCGGCCCGAGCGTCAGCGCGGGCAGGATCATCAGACCGGCGGTGAGCGCGATCACCGCGATGAGCAGTACGACGAAGGTGGGTCCGTCGGTGCGGAACGTCCCCGCGGAGGCCGGCACGATCTTCTTCTTCGCGAGCGAGCCGCCGAGCGCCAGCGCCGCGAGCATCGGCACGAAGCGGCCGAGGTAGAGCGCGACCGTCCCGAGCGAGGCGGAGAAGCTCGTCGCCCCGTAGCCGGCGAACGCACTACCGTTGTTGTTCGACTGCGAGTCGTAGGCGTACAGCGTCTCGGTGAAGCCGTGGACGCCGTGGTTGAAGACCGAGGCGAGCCCCGACTTCGTCACGATCGCGACGGCCGTCATCGTCAGCACCATCGTCGGCACGAACAAGGCCCCGAGCGCCGCCAGCTTGATCTCGCGCGCCTCGATCTTCTTCCCGAGCCACTCCGGCGTCCGGCCGACCATCAGACCCGCGATGAAGACGGCGATCAGGATGTAGAAGAACATCCCGTACAAGCCGGAGCCGACACCACCGAAGATCACCTCGCCGAGAAACAGGTTGACGAGCGGGACGGCGCCACCGGCCGGCGTCTGGGCGTCGAAGCCGCTGTTGACCGAGCCGTTCGAGACGTCGCTCGTCGCGACCGTCCAGTTTGCGGTCGCGGCCTGGCCGAAGCGGACCTCCTTGTCGGCCATGTTGCCGCCCGACTGGCCGTTGCCCTGCGTGATGTTCACGCCCGAGGCGCGCAGCACCTGCGAGCCGTGCTGCTCCGCCGGCAAGTTGACGCCGATGCCGATCGCGAACACGACGAACATCGCCGCGAACACCATCCAGGCGTGGCGACGCGCGAACACCATCTTCCCGAACATGAACACCTGCGCCGCCGGGATCAACATGAGCGCCAGCATCTCGAGGAAGTTGGAGAGCCCGGTCGGGTTCTCGAACGGCACAGCGGAGTTCGAGTTGTAGTAGCCGCCGCCGTTCGTACCGAGCTGCTTCATCGCGATCTGCGAAGCCGCCGGGCCGCGCGCGATCGACTGCTGCGCGCCCTGCAGCGTCGTTGCAGTGGCGTGCGCGTGGAACGTCTGCGGCACCCCCTGCCAGATCAGGAGCGCGCTCAGGATCAGGCAAAGCGGCAGCAGGATGTAGACGAGCGACCGGTACAGGTCGACCCAAAAGTTGCCGAGCGTCCCCATCGAGCGTCGCGCGATCCCGCGCACGACGGCGGCGAGAACTGCCATTCCGACCGCGGCCGAAACGAAGTTCTGGACGGCGAGCCCCGCCATCTGGCTGAGATACGACATCGTGTACTCGCCGCCGTAGTACTGCCAGTTCGTGTTCGTGATGAAGCTCGCGGTCGTGTTGAGGGCGATGTGCGGCGCGACGCCCTGCAGGTGATCCGGATTCAGGAACAGGTGGCCCTGCAGCCGCTGGATCCCGTAGAGCACGCCCGAGAAGACGAGGCTGAAGATGAGCACCGTCTTGCCGTAGCTCTTCCAGCCCTGCTCCCGCTTCGGGTCGGTGCGCACGAGCCGGTAGAAGCCCCGCTCGGTCGCCCGCAGCCAGCCGAACGCTCCGCCGAGTGCGAACCGGTCGCCGTAGACGCGGGCCATGTACAGGCCGAGCGGATAGCCAAGGGCAACCAGCGCGACCGCGTAGACGAGGATCTGGGAGATGCCCTGCCCGCTCATCTAGAGCCGCTCCCCACGGAACAGCGCATAGAGGAGATACACGAAGACCGCCAACGAGATGGCCAAACCGAAAGCGTCGGCGGCCGACATCAG
Organism: Gaiellaceae bacterium; assembly: GCA_035257065.1. Lineage (GTDB taxonomy): Bacteria > Actinomycetota > Thermoleophilia > Gaiellales > Gaiellaceae > Palsa-739. Next base: position 3,376 of record DATEXK010000230.1, read on the forward strand.
ACGCGATCCAGCACGTAGAGGACCGCGAAAGCCACTGCGAAGCACGCAAGTCCGATTGCGATCGCTGCAAGGTCGAACATCAGCGACTTCCTCCCGAATGAGCTCGATTGAAGTGGTCGGAGCGGGCGAGCACGCCGCCCCCATTCCGCTCGGCAACGTGGACGACAATTCCTTCCGCGGCGCCGGTGTCCAGCGCGCTCAAGCAACGCTCGAGCGCGGCCGGGACGTCCGAGTTGCGGCCACCGACGTACAGCGGGCTCGTGAAGCCGTCCGTGAGCAACTCCTCGACGAGCACCATCCCCTTGGGCGCAACCGGACGGTCGAGCTGGGCCAGGCGCGACGCAAGCGCGAGGACAAGCTCGAGGTGCGGCCTCACGGCGCGCCGATTCAGCGGCACTGCGCTGACAAGCGAAGGGCGCTGGAGCTCCCGGGCGATTCCCTTCAGCGACCCGGAGAGGGTCCTGCGATTCCGGTCGCAGGTGAGCTCCGCGGCCCGCCACGCCAGCAACGCCGACTGCGGATGCACCTTCACGCCCGTGCGCAGCAGCGCATCAGCCGTCCGGCGAAGCGTCCAGCGGTCGCGTGAGGCGAGGAGGCCTCGCAGCGCTGCGAGCAGCAGGCAGCCGACCGCGACCACGAAGGCATCTGCTCCGGGCACGGCTCCCGCAGCCGCAAGCGCCAATGCCACAAGCGCCACCGCGGCAATCGGAGCCGCCGCAGCCAGCGGACGCGGCACCCTCAGCTCACGCGCATTCCGTTCGGGAAGACGACCCACACGACCCATGCCTCGAAGCTACGCCGGGCCGCATAACAACGCCGTGAGGATTCAGGCGCTCCGCATAAAGAAGCTGTGAAGACGCTAAGCGCGGTCTGCCGGGTCGACCAGCCGGTAACCGGCACCCGACTCGGTCAACAGATAGCGCGGCCGCGCGGAGTCACGCTCGATCTTCCGCCGCAACTGTGCGACGTGCACGCGCAGCAGATTCGAATCGCCGCCGTACCCCGGCCCCCACACCTCCCGCATCAGCATCCGGTGCGTCAACAGCTTGCCGACGTTGCGCGCGAAGACGCGCAGCAGGTCGAACTGGTGCGGGGTCAGATGAACCGGCTTGCCTTCCACCCGGAGCTCCTGCTTCTCGAGGTCGATCTCCAGCTCGCCCACCTGCACAACCGGCTCGCCCGACGGAGCGACGCGGCGCAGCACCGCCCGCAACCGTGCGAGCAGCTCGTCGATGCCGACCGGCTTGGTGACGTAATCGTCGGCGCCGGCGTCGAGCGCCGCCACCTTTTCCCGCTCCTCGCCCACCGCCGAGAGCACGATCACCGGCGCGGCGCTCCACTTCCGTAGCTCTCGGCACACCTCGATACCCGTTCCGTCCGGAAGGATCAGGTCGAGGATGACCGCCTCCGGAGGCTGCAGCGCCGCAGCAGCGAGGGCGCCCTCGACCGTCTCCGCGGTTTCGACCGTGTAGCCGGCGGCGCGCAGACCGGTTCGTAGAGCCCGCAGGATTTGCGGCTCGTCGTCGACGACGAGGATGCGCTGGCCGTTCACTCCGAATCCTCGACCGGTACGACCGGTAGAGCGAGCACGAAGGTGGCTCCTTGCCCCCCGTGCGATTCGAGCCGCACCTTGCCGCCGTTCGCCTCGGCGAAGCCCTGCGCGATCGCGAGACCGAGCCCCGCACCCCGAATCGCCTCGCCACCCGAGCCTCGCTGAAACGGCGAGAAGATCCGCGCGGAATCCTCGCCTGACACACCGGGGCCGCGGTCGATCACTCGTACGAGCACGTCCGAGGAGGTCGCGCTCACGCGCACGTACACGAGCTCGGTCGGCGGCGAGTACTTCAGCGCGTTCTCGAGCAGGTTCGCGAGCGCACGCTGAACCTGGTGCGCATCAACGCGAACTGTCGGCGGTTCTTCCGGCAGCGTTACCTCGATCCGGGTTCCGTCCGCACCGAGACCCTCCAGCGCCTCCACGACGAGATCGTCGACCGACACCAGCTCCGTCTCCGGCTCAGCAGCTCCCGCCTGCAGCCGGGAGAGATCGAGCAGGTTGCCGACCAGCCGGTCGAGACGGCGCGCCTCCTCCAGCACCGTCTCGAGCAGCTCGGCCCGATCCGAGGCGTCAACGACGAAGTCCGGTCGGACGAGCGCGCTCGCCGACGTCAGGATTGCCATCAGCGGTGTCCGCAGGTCGTGGCTCACGGCCCGCAAGATCGCAGTCTTGACCGCGTCGCTCCGACGCAGCGTCTCTGCCTCGAGCGCTTCGCTCGCGAACTGCTCGCGATCGATAGCCATTCCCAGCAGCGAGGCAAGCGCAGGCAACACGCGGCCGCGTGCCGCCGCGCCCCAGCGGCGCGACGGCTCGAGGACGATCGTCCCGACACGCCGCCCGCCTGCAACGAGCGGGTAGCCCTCGCCGTCGATTCCCGCGGACGACTGCCCGCCGAGCAGGATGTGAGCCCGATCGACCCCGAGCGCGCGAGCCACCTCCGCCGCGATCCGCTCTACCTCCCCACTCACCTCCCCCCGTTCGAGCAGCGCGCCAGCAATCTGTGCAAGCAACGCCGATTCGCGCGCCTGACGCCGCGACCGAGCCGCGAGCTGACTCACCACGACCGCCGTCACGAGAAACACGAGCAGCGCAAACCAGTTCCGCGAGTCGGACATCGTCAGCGTGTAGAGCGGTGGAAGGAAGAAGAAGTTGAACGCGAGCATGCTCGCGATCGCCGCCACCGCGGCATACGCCACGCCCCAGGCCACGGCCACAGGCAGGATCGCCAACAGATAAAGCACTGCCAGGCTCAGCACCGGCACGTGCGGCTTCAGCAGCTCGATCGCGCCGGTCACGACGAAAATGAGCCCAAGGCATGTCGATGTCCGCAGCGCCGCGCC
>DATEXK010000231.1:0-2984 GCA_035257065.1 Gaiellaceae bacterium
GCCGTTACCGGCGCCGTTCGAGCCCATCGGCCTCCACGCGGTTCCGTCGAAGCTGGCGACGCCGTCCGCCGCGGGGTTTCCATCGGCGTTCTGGAACGAGCCGGTCACGACGAGCTGCGAGCTCGTCGCGGCCATCGCATACGTCGGAGGCAACTTCACGAGCGCCGGCGGGGACCCGCTCGCGAGCTACGTCGCCCGCTACACGCCGCAAGCGGCGCCGAGCAACCTGTTCACGATTGGCGCTGCGAAGGGCGACCTCAGCAGAGGAACGGTGAGGCTCACCGTGAACGCCCCCGGCGCCGGCACGCTGACGCTGAGCGGGGCGGGCGTGCGCGGCGCGAAGGCAACGACGCCGGCGAGCCCCGCCGGGGTGCAGTTGACGGTGCAGGCAACCGGCAAGTCCAGCCAGACGCTCAACCGCGTGGGGCGCGTCAACGTCAAGGTCACGATCGCCTTCACTCCGACCGGGGGCAGTGCCAGAAGCCGATCCACGACGGTGGTGCTGAAGAAACGTCGGTGACCGTCGCGCCCCTCATCCGGGTATGCCCCGATTTGCGATCGGTGCCTGCCCGGATGTATGGGGGTTCGAGGAGCGTTGGACTGGATGAGAATGCAGGCATCGCCGGGAACGCTCAGGAAGCTCGCACATCTTCGGGTCGACCTCGAGCGCGAGTTTCCGCAGGTTCCAGCCGAGCACGTCGACGAGCACCTGGAGGATGTCGCCGCGGATCTGCTGGCGCAGGCTCACTTCGAGGAGTTCGTGCCGCTCCTCGTCCATCGCCACGTTCGCTCGCGGCTGCTCGCGGAGCTACGTCGCTCGCAAGCGTCCCCGATCCCGATCTCCGTCGAGGCCTGACGCGGAACGGGGTGCAGGCCCCGGGACCGATCCGGTCCCAACTTCTCGTAGAGTTGTGCGCGTGAGCGAGCACATCGCACAGTTGCGGACCGTCGTCGCCGACCTGCCGCCCGCACCGGAGGCAATGGCTCCGTACCTCGCCAAGGTGCGCGAGCGGGCGTACACCGTCACCGACGCCGACGTCGAAGGGCTCAAGGCCGCCGGCTTCTCGGAGGACGAGATCTTCGAGCAGACCGTTGCGGTCGCGATCGCGCAGGGCCTGCGTCGTCTCGATGCGGCCTCGGGGGTGATCGGATGATCCGGCTCTCCGTCGTCGACCACGGTCACGCGCCCGAGCAGGCGGCATTCCTGCAGATGGCGCGCGAGCGCAGCGGGCGCGAGCCGCTCGGCGTCGTGAAGACGCTCCTCTACCGGCCCGAGCTCTTCGGTGGGCCGTTCACGGACGAGCTCCACGCCGTGATGCGCGGGCCGTCCGACTGGAGCGCCGGCGAGCGTGAGCTCTTCGCCGGGTTCACGTCGTTAGTCAACCAATGCCCCTTCTGAACGGGGTCACACGGCGCAGTTGCGTCGTATGCGCTCGGTGAGGAAGTCTGGCAGGCGGTCGTCGAGGACTGGCGCACGGCGCCGTTGCGGCCGGAGCTCAAGGCGACGCTCGTCTTCCTCGAGAAGCTGACGCTCCACCCCGACGAGCTGACGACTGCGGACGCCGACGAGGTGCGGGCCGCCGGCGTCTCCGACCAGGCGCTGCGCGATGCGGCGACGGTCTGCGCGCTCTTCAGCATGATCGTTCGCCTCGCGGATTCGTTCGGCTGGGACGTGCCGGAGTGGGACAGGCTGCAGCAGCGTGCGCCGGCGATGCTCGAGGACGGCTACGCCCTCGGGGCGATCGCCAAGCGAGCCTGAGCGCTCACATCTGCGGTTCGAGACGCTTCGCGAACCAGTGCTGGGCGTACGGCTCGTCGTTGAACGCATCGACTTCCACGTAACCGGCCGAGCGATAGAGGCCCATGGCCTCGCGCAAGGTCTTGTTCGTCTCGAGCCGCACGAGGCCCACACGTCGTTCGCGGGCGCGCTGTTCCAGCTCGCTCAGGATGCGCCTCCCGACGCCGAGGCCGCGCGCCGCCGGCGCGACCCACATCCGTTTGATCTCGGCGGGCTCCGCGCCGTGGAGCTTCAAGGCGCCGCAGCCGACCGGCTCCTCTCGTAGCCGCGCGACGAGCAGCAGGCCGACGGGCCCGGTGAGCTCGGCGACGTCGGCGGAGATGCTCCGGCTCGGATCGAACCCCGTGTCGAAGCGCGTGTCGAGCTCGCTGAAGTACGACGCGATGCAGAATCGCGCTGCAGCGCTGCTCGGGCTCTCGATGTCGACCTCGACGAGCCCTGCGCTGAGCAGTCGCTCGACGACCTCCATCGCTGCCACGAGCCGGTCGCGCTGGGCGTCGCTCAGCGGCGCCAGCAGCGACTGCGCGAGCGCGTCGCTGCGTCGATCCAGCACCTTCCGCTCGGCGCGGCCGGCGGCGGTGATGCGGATCGAGCGAACCCTCTTGTCGCCCGGGCAGTGACCATCTAGCCCTTCGGGCACTTGCCCTGCTTGTAGGCGGCGTAGTCGGCGGCCGACAGGATCCAGCGCCACTTGCCGTTGAGCAGGACGGCGTGCATCGTCGCGGTCGTCGTGCCGTCGGAGGCGGTGGTCCTGAGCGAGACCGCCGTCGAGGGGGTTGCCTTGCCTGCGACGTCGATCGTCTCGGGGTAGGTCTCGAGGACCTTGAGCTTCTGCAGGTCGAAGCCCTCGTTCGTCTGGCACTCGACGTAGCGGGCGCGGCTGACGACGGCCTGGTCGGCGGGATGGAGCGTTTCCCAGAGCCGTCCGGATTGGCCACGCGAGAACTGCGTCGTGACCTGGTCGATGAAGTTCGCGGCCGACTTGTTGCCGCCTCCTGCGCCGGAGCTGCCTCCACAGCCCGCGGCAGCGACGGCGACGAGTGCGGCACCGGCAAGCGCGGCGACGGACCGCCGTGCGAATGCGTGGTTGTGGTCGATCGATCTCATGGGAACCGTCCTGCCTCTGTGGTGATGACAAAGCGTGCTCGCGGCTGCTCTTGAACCAGCGGAAGGGAGCCGATCGCGA
>DATEXK010000232.1:0-5765 GCA_035257065.1 Gaiellaceae bacterium
TCGATCGCCGCTGCGAGCGCGGGCGTGTTCGTCTCGCCGCCCGTGAAGCTGCCCGTGGCGCGCGCAGCCGAGAGGCCGAGCAGCTCGTGGCCGGCGACGGCGACGAGCGAGGCGGCGACGATCGCGGCCACGACGAGCCCGTTCACCGCGAGGCCGCGCCGTCGCAGCGTTGCGAGGAAGCTCGGGCCGCTCGTCAGCCCGATCGTGTAGACGAAGAGCGCCAAGCCGAGCACCCAGAACGCGTCGGGTAAGACGAACCGGTCGTCGAGGGCGCCCATGCCGATGCCGGCAAAGAGGACCGCTGCGATGCCGAGGGAAAAGCCGCCGATGCGTATCTTCCCCGCGGCGAAGCCGACGGCGACGACGACGAACAAGAGCAGAACCGGGTTTGCGACGAGCGTGTCCGAGAGCGAGCCGAGAATCGCGACCTCCTCAGGGCCACGCTAGCGGGACGTCCGGCTCGAGGACGCACCTGGCCGCGGCGGGACGCGAAGCCGACGGCGGGATATCCTCTGGAAAGCGTGTCCGCGACTCCGCCATCGGCGCCGACGGCCCATCTGCTCGGAGCGCACGGCCTCTTCTGGGGCGTTGTGCTGCTGATCGGGGTCGCCGCGGCGATCGCTCTGTTCTTCGTCGGCACGTCGTCGCACGGGACGAGCGCGACGAGCAGCTCGGCGGCGCCCGTGTCCGACCACCCGGCAGCGACCTGGGCGGCCGGCAAGCTCCGCGCGCCCGATATCTCGCTCGTCGACCAGAACGGCGCACCGTTCTCGCTCGCGGCGTATCGCGGCCGGCCGGTCGTCGTGACGTTCATCGATCCGCTGTGCCGCGACTACTGCCCGCTCGAGGCGAGCCACCTGAGCGATGTCGTGCGCAGCTTTCCTGCAGGCTCGCGGCCGGCGATCGTCGCCGTCAGCGTCAACGTCCGCGGCAACGCGCGCAAATACCTGATGCAGGACGTCGCCAAGTGGAAGCTCGTGCCGCAATGGCGTTGGGGCGTGGGGAGTGAGTCACAACTTGCGAGCGTGTGGACGCGGTACCACATCGGCGTTCTGCCGACGGCGAAGAAGGTCGCGGGCGTCACCGTGCACTCGATCGTGCATACCGAAGCGGCGTACGTCATAGACGCCGCCGGCTATCAGCGCGCGATCTTCCTCTGGCCGTACAGCGCGGACGCCGTCACGCGCACGCTTAAGTCTCTAGCGTCGTAGGACGAGCCGCAGCACGACCGCGACTGCGAGCGCGGCCAGCGCGGCGATCACGATAATCAGGCGGTCGTGATTGCGTGACGACGGCCGCGCGCTCGTCGTCCCCGACAGCGTCACACCCGACGCCTTCGCGAGAGCCTGCACCGCCGCGAGCGACGAGTCGACGAGACCGGTCGGGCCCGGCTTGACCGGGATCTTCGCGAGGACCGCATACTCGGGCGCCGAGGACCGGCCGGGTCGGTTGAACCCGAAGCCGTTCGGCATCACGACGAGCAGCCGGTTCTTGTAGACGTACTTCAGCTCCGCTCCGAGGAAGCGCGCGTACGTCTGCGGCTTCTGCCAGAGACTCGTGATCGACCCGAGGTCGTAGCTGCTCGAGATGAGTGCCACGCGAAGCGTGAAGCCGGCGCGGTTCGCCTCGTCGACGAGCGCGACGAGTTGCTGCTGCTTCGCGGGCGGCACCTTCAGGTCGTAGGGGAAGAACACCTTTTGCGTGATCAGGTAGTCGCTCGCAGGATCGCCGTCGGCGTGCGCCGACGGCGCCATCGCGAACGTGAGCGCCGCAGCCACGAGCGCGAGCGCGGCAACCGCTCTCATCCGCCGGCCCTGTCGAGGAGCAGCACGGCGAACGGCTGCGCTCCTCGCGGCTGGATCTGGAACGAGAGCCCCCAGTGGCCGACCATGACGAGGGCCGGCGCGGCGCGCTCGTACAACCCGGGCTGCGTCTCGGCGAGGCGATACGACTGCGTAGGCATCTCCATGTCGAGCATCGTGAACGTTGCGATCACGTCCGCGCCGCGGACAGGCGCAGCCCCTCGTTCGACGCGAACCGAGAACTCGTTCTGCGTGGCCGCTCGATTGGGCGTCACGCGAAGCTCGAGGCGGTAGCCGTCGCGGCTCACGACGGTTGTCACCGGGCCCGGACCGGTGTGCGCGCTCGGCTTGGCGAGTCCTGCGAGCGCCTTAGGCGGCGGCGGCAGGCTCGAGAGCAATGCGGCCGCGAGCACTGCGCCGGAGACGAGCACGACCTCGCCCCCGACGAGCCGCCGCAGAAGCGTGGTTGCGCCCGGCCCGGCGCCGGGCCGCTCCACCGATGCCTGCAGCTGGGGCTTCGTGCGGAGCAGGTTCACCGACGCGAGGAGCATGGCCGCAAGAAGCAGCAGCGACTTGAGGACGATCGTCTTGCCGTACGACGTCTGCCACAGCGACGCGAGCGTCGGCAGATGGAGGATGGACGCCCCGACCCCGGAGCCAAGCAGGGTCAGCACCGACACGAACGCGACGTTGGAGAAGCGTGGGACGACCACGACCAGACCGGCGACTCGCCGCCCGGATGCAAGGCTCCGCCAGAGAACGAGCAAACCGACGAGCCCACCGACCCAGATCGCCACGGCGCCGACGTGCAATGCGTCGAGGGCGAGAGCGAGCGCGCGCGGGGACGTCTGTGACGCGTGGCCGGCGATGCCTGGAGCAAGGAACGCCGCACCTCCCGCGAGCAGCGCACCCCAGAATGCGAGCAGGGATGCGACCGAGCGCTGCGCCTGTTGCGGCCGATCGAGCCACAGCGCAGCTGCGGCGGCAAATGCGAACAGCCCGAGGACGAGCTCGAGGTCGAGATACCCGCGCCCGAACGCGGAGACGCGCATGAGCGGAACGAGCGCGCCGACCGACCAGAACGAGCGCAATGCGAACTGTGCGGTCGCGAGCAACACATAGACGGGGACCGCGACGAGCGCGAGCGCCAGTACCGCCCAGAACGCGATCGAAACCGCCCGCAGGCTTGTGCCTTCGACCCGCGCGATCAACGGCCGCGCGATGGCCGCGCGGAAGACGAAGAGCCCGATCGCGGCGAGCATGGCGAGCAACGCGACCCAGCGGGCCGCGACGAGCCTGGGGGTCGCCGCCGTCTCCGACAAGTTGGGAATCGCGAACTGCGGTGCAGGCCCGGCGTTCGGTCCAACGGCGAACGTGAACGCACCGCGCACCGGGTGCCCATCGACCGAGATCACGCGCCAGACGACGAGATACCAGCCTTCACGCAGTCGGTGCAGCGGCACGTCGAGCTCGTCCGGGTTCGACGCGGATCTGTGTGCGGGGCCGGCTGCGAGCTGGTGCGCGCCCGCGTCGGTGACGGACACGATTGCAAAGCGCGGCTCGACCGCCTCGCTGTAGACGAGCGCAACCTGCTTCGGCGACGTGTTCACGAGCACGCTCGCAGCCGGAACGGTGCGCAGTAGCGCCGCGTGCGACCAGGCGACGGCGGGCGCGGCAAGTGCGATCGCGCAGACCACACCGGTGACGAGCGCGCGCCTCACGTCACCACGAGCGTGAACGGCGCGGTGATCACGCGGCCGTCGACTTGGCACTGGAGAAAGAGCCGCCAGGTCCCGGCGAGCGGGACGAGCACTCCCACCGTTAGCTTCCCCGGTGTCGCCGACGTCCCCGTGATCTTCGTGCTGCCGAGCGCGCTCGTGCAGGCCGACGCTCCCGGTGCGCAGACGTGTGTGTGGAAGTAGTCGAGCGAGCCCTTGCGGAAGAAGATCGCGTGTGCGAGCGCTCCGTACCACGGCGTGAACGACGCGGGCTTGCCGCCAGGCCCTGTCACGGTGAAGCGCAGGAACGCGGGCTCGATCGCGCGCAGATGGGGGACGCTCTGCAACGCGAAGCGATATCCGTCGATGGTCTCCGCACGCTGCAAGGGCGGCAGCGGCGCCGGCCGGTAGCTCCCCGCGACGGTAATCGCCGAGAAGAGCTGGAAGTTCGTCTGTGTCGCATGCGCCGGGTAGGCGTCGACGACGATGCGGTACGGCCCGGGCGCCGCGAACGTGATCGACTCGCTGAAGGAGCCGTCCGGCTTGATCACGGGATGGCGGTGCACGATCGTCGACAGGTCTCGCCGGATGAGAATCAGGTGCACACCGGTGTGCGGCCCTGGGCCGTGCTTGTACGTCGTGAGCGGTGTGCCGTCGGGCTGGATGATCCGGAACGAGAGCACGGCCGGCTTCCCCACGATGGGGCGCACGATCCGGAGCTGATCGAGCTGGTACTCACGTGCCGGCTGCACGGTGATGCCGCCTTGCTTGCTGCTGCCGCCGCCGCAGCCGGCGAGCAGGATCGCGAGCCCGATCACGAGCACGACGAGCGGGATAGCGTGGCGGGGATGCTTGTGGTTGCGACCCTGCTCGCGCTCGTTCCGACGCCGGTCGGGATCGGGCCCCGCTACCACCCGTCGCCCGCAGCGCGTGGCGCGTGCGTCGCAGCGTCCCTGGACCGTGGCCCTCGTGTGCACCTCGAGTTGTTCGCGGGCGGCCGGGTCGTAATCGTCCCTGCCGCGATCGGGCTGCGAGACCCGCAGCTGGCGCTCGGCCGCGTCACGCGCGCCCGCTGTCGCGCGCGTCTTTGGACGACCGATCCGACCGGCGTTGTGAGCTTCGAGGCAGGCGCGACTCTCGGCGACCTCTTCACCGTCTGGGGCCGTGCGCTCGGCCCTGCCCGGCTTGTCAGCTTCCGCGGCGCTGTGCGTGTCTACGTGAACGGCGTGCGCCGGAGGATCGATCCGCGAGCCCTTCCCCTGCAAGACGGGGCGGAGCTCGTCCTCGAGCTCGGCCCGATCATCCCGCCGCACCGCACGTATCGGTTCCCGCCCCGCTGAGCGCGTCATGCAGGCCCCGGTGTCCCCTGGAGCAAAAGCACGATCACGACGACGGCCGCAACACCTGCACCGAGGGCCGCCACCGCAACGAGGAGCTTGAGCCATGTCGTGTTCACGCGACCGAACGTCCTCCGCGCATCGCGAGCCCGCCGACCGCGACGGCGAGCGCGAGCGCACCGAGCGCCACGCCGACGAGCGCCAGCGTCGATGAGCCACCGCCGCCGCCGAGCGACGAGCGCGCTTCGATGACCGGCGCGGGTGCGTCCGACGACTCGGGGCCCGCCCAGTCGACGACGGAGCCATCGGAGTACGTCTGACGCACGCCGAACGTGAAGCTCCCCGACGAGGTCGTCTCCGCAAGGAACGAAAACGCTGAGTCTTCACCCGTGGGTACGGCGCCGCCGCTCCACGTCACCTTCGTGATCACCGCGCTATCGCCGGAGCCTGATTGCTGCACCGTGCGCTTCCAGCCGGGTGACGGAACGAAGGAGTCAATCGAGAAACCCGACGGGGGCGTCAGCTCGATCGTCGTCGTTGTCGCTCCGTCCTTCTCTGTGGGAACGGCGAGCGTGAATACCTGCAGCTCTTTCGCGACCGCAACGGGCGGGCTCACCTCTGCGTGCGCGAATGCGCCCCCGGCTGCGGCGAGCGCTGCAAGCGCGGTGAGCGCGAACGCGGTGATGCGACTCCTGGTCGTCATGTCCTCTCTCTTTCTTTCGTCGGAACGGTCGGATCGGACGCATCGCTGCGTCCGCCTGCGTCACACGCCGACGAAGAAAGGGGGGCCTCGCTTCGCGAGGCGGTGGGCGAGCACGCGCGCCCGCGGCAGTGTTGCGCCGGCCGGGACGGGCGTGAGGAGCGGGATGGGTCGTCCGACTGGCGGCCGGGAGGCGAGCGCGCGGCCG
>DATEXK010000233.1:0-2487 GCA_035257065.1 Gaiellaceae bacterium
TGTCGAGCAGCGGCAGGGGGTCACGCGCGCCTCGGAGGGCGCAGCCGCGATCGACGTCGAGCTTGCGCGCATCGAGGCGGAGGCCGACGAGGCGCGGCGCCGGCTCGACCATGCGGGCACCGACGAGCGCGCGGAGGGCGACGACCGCGACGAGCTCCACGAGCGTGCAGAGCGACTCGAGCGCCGCCGCGAGCAGCTCGGCCAGGTCAACCCGCTGGCCAAGGAGGAGCACGACGCCGAGAAGCTGCGGCTCGACGAGCTCACGACGCAACGTGCCGACCTCGAGGCGAGCCTCACCGAGCTGGAGAAGCTGAGCGCCGAGCTGAAGGAGACCGTCGAGCGCCGCTTCACCGAGACGTTCGACGCCGTGCAGCGAAACTTCTACGAGGTCGCCGGCACGCTCTTCCCCGGCGGCGAAGGACAGCTTCAGCTCACCCTGCCCGAGGACGACGAGAGCCAGCCCGGCATCGAGGTCTCGCTCAAGCCGGCGGGGAAGAGGGTGCAGCGGCTCTCGCTGCTCTCCGGCGGCGAGAAGGCGCTCGGCGCGATCTCGTTCCTCTTCGCGCTGTTCCTCGCGCGGCCGTGCCCGTTCTACTTGCTCGACGAGGTCGAAGCCGCGCTCGACGACACGAACATCGGCCGCTTCGTCGAGCTGCTGCGCACGTACTCCGACCGCGCGCAGTTCGTCGTCATCACGCACCAGAAGCGCACGATGGAAGCGGCCGACGTGTTGTACGGCGTGACGATGGGCGGCGACGGCGTCTCCCAGATCGTCAGCCGCAAGCTGCCGCGCGAGCAGGCGCAGGCAGTCTCCGCCGCCTAGCCAACTCAAGACGACTCTTCAGGGAACGTGGATGGCGCGGCGTCTTCGGTGAGGCTCGGCCGTGACAGACTCCAGACGTGGGGCATGAGTGGCTCGTAGCCCACTCGCTCAGAGATCCGACGTCGAAAGAACTCTCGGGGAACTGATTCGGCGAGTGCGGCCCGGGGTCATGCATCTTTGGGCCTGAGTCAGATCGCACCGGCGTGGCTAAGGTGCCGCCGTGGCGAGAAGCTGGTCAGAGCTCCTCGGTGAGGCGAACGCCGCGCCCGAGCCGGAGGCGGAGCGCGCCGGGCGCTTTGCGCGCCTGCGCGAGTCGCTTTCGAAGTCGCGCCGCGCGCTCACCGAGCAGATCGTTGCGGCTGCGTTCGACCCGACGGACGCGCTTGCGTGGGAGCGGCTCGAAGAAGCGTTGATCCAGGCCGACGTCGGCGTCACCGCGACGGCGGAGCTCGTCCGCCGGCTCGAGATGCGCGGAGAGCTGGGCGACCTGGGCGAGGCGCTCGCAGACGAAGCCGCCCAGCTGCTCGGTGCGCCTGCCACCATCGACGTCAGCGCGAAGCCGACCGTCATCCTCGTCGTCGGGGTCAACGGCACGGGCAAGACGACGACGATCGGCAAGCTCGCGTCGAAGCTCTCCGAGCACGGCCTCTCCGTCGTCGTTGCCGCGGCCGACACGTTCCGCGCCGCCGCGGAGGAGCAGCTCGAGATCTGGGCAGAGCGCGCCGGTGCGGACTTCGTCGGCTCCTCACGCGGCGGCGACCCTGCGGCCGTCGCCTACGACGCGATCGAGGCGGCGCAGGCGCGCGGCCGCGACGTCGTGATCGTCGACACGGCCGGCCGGCTGCACACGCAGGTGAACCTGATGGAGGAGCTCGCGAAGGTGCGCCGCGTGATCGCCGCGAAGCTCGACGGCGCGCCGCACGAGACGCTGCTCGTCGTCGACGCGACGACCGGGCAGAACGGCCTGCAGCAGGCGCGTCTCTTTGCGGAGACCGCAGGCGTCACGGGGGTCGCATTGACGAAGCTCGACGGCTCCGCCAAGGGCGGCATCGCGATCCCGATCGCGTACGAGCTCGGCCTACCCGTGAAGCTCATGGGCGTCGGAGAGCAGATCGACGACCTGCGGCCGTTCGACGCGCACGACTTCGCGCGGGCGCTCGTTTCCTAGGTTGTCGGCGGCGGCGGCGGCGTCAGGACCACGCAGTACTCGATGATGCGTCCGGGGTTGACGACGTTGATCGTCGCGAACTGCTCGACCTTGACGTTCGTGTAGTCGCCGGGCGCCCAGCCGGTCTTGCGGAGCGCATTGTCGAGCGCCATCCGAAATCCCTGCTCGTGCGGAAAGTGAGGTGCGCCCTCCTTGACCACGAACTTTCCGGTAACCGGCCGTGCCTGCTTTGGTGGTTGTGCTCGCGCCATGTGTCCTCCTTCGTGGGAAGACCGACGTTATCGCGGCGGACGCGGCGTGCCTAGGTCGCGCAGTCGTGCGGCAGCTGCGATGTTGCCTTTCAGTTCGTAGAGCGCCAGCGCCTCGTCGGGCTCGTCGCCGGCGGCGGCGGCGCGCACGGCGAGCGTGTCGGCGCGCAGGCCGAGAGCGTCGGTTGCGGCAAGCGCGTCGAGCGCCTCACTCGCAAAGCGGACAGCCTCCTCGCGGCGGCCGTGGG
>DATEXK010000234.1:0-5863 GCA_035257065.1 Gaiellaceae bacterium
GCGGCCGCTCGGAAGCTCGGCGCGCGCAGCTCCGAGCCGGCCGGGGTCGAGGTCGACGTCGCGTACGAGGCGGCCGGCGACGATGAGGCGCTCGACGCGGCGATCGCCGCGGCCAGGCCCGCTGGACGGGTCGTGCTCGTCGGCATCCCCGACGGCGACCGGTCGTCGTTTCACGCAGCCGCGGCCCGTCGTAAGGAGCTGGCGCTCGCGTTCTGCCGGCGGATGCGTGCGAGCGATCTGCCGCGCGCGATCCGGCTCGCCGAGAGCGGTGGCCTCGAGCTCGGCGCGCTCGTCACTGCGCGGTACGGGCTCGCGGAGGGGCCGCAGGCGTTTCGCGACCTCGTCGAGCGGCGCGGTCTGAAGGTCGTCGTGGAGCCGGCGCGGTGACGCTCGCGCTGGGCGTCGACTTCGGCACCGAGTCGGCGCGCGCCGTGCTCGTCGACTGCGCGGACGGGAGCGAGGTCGGCACGAGCGTCGAGGCGTACGAGCATGGAGTGATCGATGCGCGGCTCCCCGCTCCGGACGAGGATGTCGAGCTCGGGCCGGACTGGGCGCTGCAGGATCCGCGCGACTACGTCCGCAGCCTCCAGACCGCGGTGCGCCACCTGCTCGCCGATACCGGCGTCTCGCCCGATGACGTGGTCGGAATCGGTATCGACTTCACCTCGTGCACGATGCTGCCGACCCTCGCCGACGGGACGCCGCTCTGCGAGCTCGACGATCTTCGCCGCAACCCGCACGCGTGGGTGAAGCTGTGGAAGCACCACGCCGCGCAGCCGGAGGCCGACCGCATCAACGCCGTTGCGTTCGAGCGCGGCGAGCCGTGGCTGCCGCGCTACGGCGGCAGGATCTCGTCCGAGTGGTTCTTCGCGAAGGCGCTGCAGATCCTGGACGAGGCGCCGGAGGTGTACGCGCGCTCTGACCGGCTGATCGAGGCGTGCGACTGGGTCGTTTGGCAACTCACCGGCGTCGAGAGTCGCAACGCGTGCACCGCCGGCTACAAGGCGATGTGGTCGAAGCGCGACGGATTCCCCTCGTCCGACTACTTCGCCGCGCTCGACACTCGGTTCGCGCACGTCGTCGACGAGAAGATGTCGCGGACACTGCTGTCGCCCGGTGCCCGGGCAGGCGTGCTGAGCGAGCGTGCGGCCGCCTGGACGGGCCTGCATGCGGGCACGCCGGTCGCGGTCGCGAACGTCGACTTCCACGGCTCCGTGCCGGCGACGACGGTCACCGTGCCGGGGACGCTCGTGATGATCATGGGAACGAGCAACGGGCATCTGCTGCTCGGCGACGAGCTCGTGCACGTCGAGGGCATGTGCGGCGTCGTCGAGGACGGCATCGTCCCCGGCTACTTCGGCTACGAGGCGGGCCAGTCGGCGCTGGGCGACATCTACGGGTGGTTCACGCAGCACGCCGTCCCCCCCGAGTACCACGACGCGGCGCGGACGCGCGGGATCGACGTCCACGACGTGCTCGCCGAGGAGGCCGCGTCGCTTCGGCCCGGCGAGACGGGCCTGCTTGCGCTCGACTGGTGGAACGGCAACCGCTCGGTGCTCGTCGACGCCGACCTGCGCGGGCTGCTCGTCGGGATGACGCTCGCGACCCGTGCGCCCGACATCTACCGCGCGCTGATCGAGGCGACGGCGTTCGGCACCCGGGTGATCGTCGAGGCGTTCGAGCGCGCGGGGCTCCCGGTCGGCGCGATCGTCGCATGCGGAGGCCTGCCCGACCGCAACCCGTTCGTGATGCAGGTGTTCGCGGACGTCACCGGCCGCGAGATCGCGGTCGCGGGCTCGCGCCAGGCGCCTGCGCTCGGCGCGGCGATGTTCGGCGCCGTCGCTGCGGGCGCCGCCGCCGGCGGCCACGACTCGATCGGCGACGCGTCGCGGTCGATGGCGCATCTGAGCGGCACGAGCTACGCGCCCCGGCTCGAGAACCGTGAGGCGTACGACATCCTCTACGGTGAGTACGTGCAGCTCCACGATCTCTTTGGGCGTGGCGGCAACGATGTGATGCGCCGGCTGAAGCGGCTCCAGATCGACGCCGCCGCCGCGCCCGCTCCCGCGTGAGCGGCGGCACCGTCTTCGCTCCCGCGCGCGTCAACCTGATTGGGGAGCACACCGACTACTCGGGCGGGCTCGTGCTTCCCGTCGCGATCGATCTCGGTACGACGGTGACGTGGCAGCCGCTCGACGGGCTCGTTCGCGTCCGCTCGCTCGCGTTCGGCGACGTGGTCGAGATCGGCGCGGACGGGAGCGGTGCCGCCGCGGGCTGGGGCCGCTATGTCGCCGCGGTCGTCGCGCTGCTTCACGAGCGCGGACGACCCGACGCCGGCATCGACGCGGTCTTGTCGTCCACGGTCCCGATCGGGAGCGGGCTGTCGTCGTCGGCGGCGCTGACGGTGTCGCTCGCACTCGCGCTGTGCAGCACGGCGTCGTTCGAGCTCGACCCGCTCGAGCTCGCGCGGCTCATGCAGGAGGCGGAGCGCAGTGCCGTCGGCGTCCCCTGCGGCCTGATGGACCCGGCGTGCGTCCTCCTCGCCCGCCGCGGCCACGCGCTCCTCCTCGACTGCGGCAGCGAGGAGTACCGCCACGTCCCGCTCCCGGCCGGAGTCGCAATCGTCGTGATCGACTCCGGCGTCCGCCACGCGCTCGAGTACTCGGGCTACGCGGAGCGCCGTGCCGAGGTCGAGCGCGGCGACCCGCGCCGTATCCGTCACGTGACGTCCGAGAACGAGCGCGTCCGGCGAGTCGTCTCCGCGCTCGAGGCCGGGGACGTCGGCGCGCTCGGCCCGCTCTTCCGCGCCGGCCACGACAGCCTCCGCGACGACTTCGAGGTCTCGACACCTGAGCTCGACCTGCTCGTCGACCTCGCCTACGAGCACGGCGCCCGTGCGGCGCGCATGACAGGCGGCGGGTTCGGCGGCTCAATCGTCGTCCTCGCCGACGCGGTCGGCGCGGACGCGCTCGCGGCCGCCATCGTCGCCGCGTACCGCGAGCGCACCGGACGCGAGGGGCGCTTCTCCGTCTGCGAGTCGGTCGACGGCGCGGCCATCCGGCCGTGACGGCGTTTT
The DNA here is from genome assembly GCA_035257065.1 of Gaiellaceae bacterium. GTDB lineage: Bacteria > Actinomycetota > Thermoleophilia > Gaiellales > Gaiellaceae > Palsa-739. The sequence continues at coordinate 3,077 of DATEXK010000234.1, forward strand.
GAAACGGGAGCGACGGGGGTCAAACCCGCGAAAGACACCCCATCGAGATACGGGAGTAGTCAGGCCAAACCGAGCGGCACGGGGATCGCACCGAGGACGGTGCTCTACCGGTCGCGCATGCTACGGGCCTCTTGGCTACTTCTTCAGCTTGGGCAGCCACTCGACGATTCCCCCTGCGGGGGTCGTGCACTGTCCAGTCATGGTCAAGCCGGTCGTGATGCCGCCCATCGTCGAGCAGTGCCAGCCTGCCGGTGCCGGCTTCAGATCGAAGGCGGCGTGCTCGCGCGTGAGCCGCGGAACCCATGTGCGTGCCGTCGGGCACGACGCTCCGGCGAGGGTGACGACCGTGTAGGCGGTTCCCTTCTGGCCCTTGAACGTCCACGGCGCGCCCTTCGCGACGAACCCGCACGGTACCGCCGAGCTCCGCATGGGGGCCGCCGAAGCGGTGCCGCCGAGAACGGCCGCGAAAACGGCGACCGCCGCCAAGATGGCGAGCCCCGGGCTGTGCCGCCGGTGTGACGTGCGTGCTTTGTCGGACGTCGGTCTCATGCTGTCTTCTCCTGGCGTTGTATAGGGGACGGCCCCATGACTGAGGAGCCCTACGACGAGCGCAGCGCGGACTGGGCGTCCGGGCGATCGGATCACGGCTTGCTCAGACGACGAGTGGATCCGCGGGGAAGCGCACGCCGAAGCGTTCGATGAGGCCGGGGATGCTCGTGGGGTCCAGCTCGAGGGCGTAGCGCTCGCAAAGCTTGCTGAGGTCGGCCGGGTCGGCCTGGGCGACGCCGCCAAGGCCGACGAGCTCGGCGAAGAAGCGCTCGAAGCCGGCGGGCGCGATGATCTCGAGGATTCGGCAGGAGGCTTCCCCGGCATTCCAGAAGGTGTGCCACTCGCCGCGGGGTTTGAAGACGAGATCACCGGGACCCGCCTCGAGCACCTCGTCGCCGAGGAGCGCTCCCAGGCGGCCTTCGAGCACGTAGCTGTACTCGTCTTCGCGCAGGTGCCTGTGCAACGGGGCGGCGAGCGCGTGCGCAGACATGGGATGTTCGACGAGAGAGAAGCCGCCGGCGGTCGCCTCGCCGTCGATCATGAACCGCACGCCGATGCTGCCGAGGAACCCGGCCTTGCCCTCTCCGGGACCCAGGACGCGGGCGGAAGTCGTGTGCATCGTCTCCTCATTTCATTGGACAGTCATGTCTCTCCAATAATACAAGCGCGACAGGGCGTGTGTCAATATTGAGAGGACACCCATGGCCGACAAACCCCGCCCCTATCGGATGCAGCGCCGCGCGGACGCGCAACAGCAGACCCGCTTGCGCATCACGGAGAGTGCGGTGGCGCTGCACCAGACCATCGGCCCCTCCCGCACGTCGATCAGCGCTGTCGCAGCGCACGCCGGCGTCCGTCGCTCGACCGTCTATCGCCACTTTCCCGACGAGGCAGCGCTCTTCGACGCCTGCAGCGCCCACTGGGCGGCCGCGAACCCGCCGCCCGACCTGACCGCCTGGTCGGGAATCGACAACCCCGACGAACGGCTTCGCATCGCGCTCGAGGAGCTCTACGCCTTCTACCGGCAAACCGAGCCGATGCTCGACAACCTCTTTCGTGACGAGTCGACGATGCCGCTGGTCCAGGAACGCTTCGCCGCCTACCACCACTACTTCACAGCGGCGCGCGACACGCTCATCGCGGGCCGGAAGCTGCGGGGCGCTCCCCGCCGCCGCACACAAGCCGCCCTCGGACACGCAATCGCGTTCTCCACCTGGAAGTCCCTCGTCCGCGACCAAGGACTCGGCAACACCGCCGCCGCCGCGCTCGCACACACCTTCGTGACCGCAGCACGCTGACGACACCCGGAGCGCAAAGCCCAAGGTTCCGCAAACCATCCTCGGGCCAGCCGATCCAAGGGGGGTCACCCTGCTGGCACGTTCGCCGGCGGAGCACCAGTGGCGTGTTTCCGAACGGCCTTATCGCCAGGGCGGCGAGCCCGAGAGACCGCCGTACAGGCTCCACCCGCCCCGCGTCTTGACGAGGAGCGCGATATTCGCTCCGGTTATAACGTTCTGAGCGTGGGCGAACGACATGTTGAACGCCCATGTTTGTCCAGCCACCGTTCGTCCGCAGCGGTGGACGGCGGCTTTGTACCACTGCGCAACGTCTCCCCGGCTTCCGGGCGACAAGGCCACAGCCTCCCAGACGGATGTGTTCTTGCGTGTTACGGGATACACCGTGCCGTCCATGCCGACGGTGAGATCGGCGAACACGATCGCCGCCCTCCGATGTAGCGCGACCAAAGCTTGATCCAGCCCGCTGTTAGCGACTGTGGAGTTCGGGGGGGCACGGGTCAAACCGCGTTTGCCTGGTCGATGCCGATGTGGATCCGACGAGCGCCGCAGCGATGGCTGCGGTACTGGCCCAAAGCAGGAGAAGCGTTCGCGTGGGCTTCATCAGGCTCCTTGTCGGTCGCCAGGAAGTTCGGCACACCGTAGACGAAGCCCACCGTCTGCACGAACTCCCGCTCTAGGTCGAGCCATGGGGAAGCAGAGCGTTGCATGGGCCAGCGTCCTCTCCCTCGGCGGAGTTGGCGAGACATCGGAAGAATCGAACAATCCCACGCAACTACCGCAGGGAGACTGTTTCTGGGAGACCGGCTCTTTCGCTCGCTTCAAACACGAGAGCCGCTACTCAGCGGCTGCGATCAGTTTGTCGAGTACGTCGTTGAGCGTCGCCCATTGCTTGTCACCGAAGCGGTCGCGCCACGACTGCTCGACCTCTCGTCCGGCTATC
>DATEXK010000235.1:0-6124 GCA_035257065.1 Gaiellaceae bacterium
GTGATCGCGTCGCTCGCCGAGCTCCTCGACCGCGTGCCCGTTCCGTGACGCCTGCCGTGACGCCTGCAGGCTCACGCTTCGGGCTGCCGCCGGGAATCGAAGCGGGCCTGTTCGACCTCGACGGCGTGCTCACCAAGACCGCAGAGCTGCACGCGGCGGCCTGGAAGGAGATGCTCGACGCCTTCCTGCAGGCGCGCGCCGCACAGCTCGGCGGCGACTTCGTGCCGTTCGATCCGATCGCCGACTACGCCAAGTACGTCGACGGCAAGCCGCGTTACGACGGCGTGCGGTCGTTCCTCGAGTCACGGGAGATCGTGCTGCCCGAGGGCCTCCCCACGGACTCGCCTCGCGCCAAGACGATCGCGGGGCTCGCAAACCTCAAGAACGAGCTCGTCCTCGAGTTGCTGCGGCGAAAAGGCGTCGAGCCGTTCGAAGGGTCGGTGCGATACGTACATGCCTTGCTGGCTGCGGGCCTGCACTGCGGCGTCGTCTCGTCGAGCGCCAACTGCCGCGACGTACTGGTCGCGGCAGGCATCGCAGATCTGTTCGAGGTTCGCATCGACGCGCTCGTCGCGCAGCTGCAGCACCTGAACGGGAAGCCGGCGCCCGACACGTACCTCGCCGCGTCCGACGCGCTCGGCGTCCCGCCCGCTCGCGCGGCCGTGTTCGAAGACGCTCTCGCCGGTGTCTCTGCAGCGAAGGCAGGCGGGTTCGGGTTCGTGGTCGGAGTAGACCGCGCAGGTCAAGCCGACGCGCTGCGCGAGCATGGAGCCGATGTCGTCGTGCTAGATCTCGGAGATCTCCTCGAGCAGCAGTAGGTCAGTCCGCCGCGATATCTGCGACCTGCGCCTTCGTCATCGTGATCAGATCCTCGGTCCGCATGCGCAGTGACGTGTCGTGCGCACCGCCGTCGAAGACGAGGTGATCCAGTCTGGTGAGTGTGTTGTCGACGACGACGCGGTCGCCGGCAGGTCCGCCGAACGGCGGCACTGCGCCCAGCTCGAACTGCGGATACGCGCTCACGAGATCGGCTTCGGTCATCAGCGCGACGGTCTTCGCAGAGACGGCCTCGGCGAGCTTCGAGATGCTCACGTGCGCCGACGCGGGCACGACCGCCCGGACGCATGCGCCCTCTTCGTCGACCGCGATGACGATCTTCGCGACCGCCTGCGCGAGCACGCCCAGCGCGCGCGCCTCTGCGGTGGCGGTCAGCGTGCGGCGATGGGGCAAGAGCTCGAACTCGACGTCCGCATTCCGCAGCGTCTCGACCAGGAGCTTCGTCGTGGCCGCGACGTCCGGCGTCGCAGCAGCACCGACGCTCTGCCGCTCGATGCTGGTCGCCTTTCCGGGATAGAGGATGCTCTGATGCCCGTCGTCCCAGCGCACCGCGTAGTGCGGATGGTCGGGCTGGCCGAGAACCTCGATGACCTCACCGATGCGCGGGGACTCACCGACCCGGCGGCCGCTCACCACGACAACGTCGCCTTGCTCTACGGCCCGGCTCCCCAGGGTCACGGACATGACGCCTCCCCTCGGTTGTTGGCCCCCACAGGATCCACCGGCGGGACGAGCCGGGCATCAGTCGGGACACCGATCGTCGTAAGCGGATTCCCCTATCCCGAGGCTCCGCTCGCACAGAGGTCCGCCGCTGCGCACCCCGGGGTGGCGCGCAGCGGCGAGCTTCGCGGCTCAGACCAGAGCGGGCACCAGCACCTGCTGGGCGAGCTCGACGAGCCGGGTCGAATAGCCCCACTCGTTGTCGTACCAGGCAATCACCTTCACCTGCGTCCCATCGATCACGCTCGTGAGGGGCGCGTCGAAGACCGCCGAGAACGACGACTTGACGATGTCGGACGAGACGATTGGAGCTTCGCTGTACGCGAGGATGTCGCTCGCACGCTCGTGGAAGAGCGCGTTGATCTCCTCGACAGAGGTCTCACGCTTGGTCTCGACCGTGAGATCGACGATCGAGCCGGTCGGGATCGGCACGCGCACCGCGAAACCGTGCAGCTTGCCGGCGAGCTCCGGAATCACGAGCCCGAGCGCCTTCGCAGCGCCGGTCGACGTCGGCACGAGATTCACGGCCGCCGCCCTCGCGCGCCGTGGATCCTTGTGTGGCGTGTCCACGAGCCGCTGATCGCCCGTGTAGGCGTGGATCGTGGTCATGAGGCCGTGCCGGATACCGACCGTCTCGTGCAGCACCTTTGCGACCGGAGCGAGACAGTTCGTCGTGCACGACGCATTCGAGATGACGTCGTGCAACTCCGCGTCGTATGCGGGGAAGTTGACGCCGAGGACGATGGTTGCGTCCGCGTCCTTCATCGGGCACGACACGACGACCTTGCGCGCGCCCGCATCGAGATGCTTCGCAGCCTCCTCACGAGTCTTGAACCGTCCGGTGCACTCGAGGACGACGTCCACGCCGAGGTCACCCCACGGCAGCGCCGCCGGGTCGGACTCGGCAAACACGGGGAGCTCGACCTCGTCCACGAAGATCGAGCCGTTCTTCGCCTCGATCTTTGCCGGAAACGCGCCATAGACGGAATCGCGCGCGAGCACGTTCGCCAGCGCTTCCACATCGGCGATGTCGTTGATCGCGACCCATTCGATATCGGCGCCCGACTCGATCGCCGAGCGGAATGCCGCCCGGCCGACGCGGCCGAAGCCGTTGATTGCTACACGTGTGGCCATGGTCTTTCTCCTTGCCTCGTAGACAGATGAACCGGTAGATCGCTTCCGTCCGAGCGGCGGTCGACCTCGATGAGCGCAGAATCGTGCGCGAGCGGCGGCGTCAGCTCTTCGAAAGCCGCCTGTCTGGGTTCCACGACCGTGGCCATCACTCTGACTCTCGTCACGGGCGCGCCGGGTCACATCGGGGGTCACGCGGAAGTGCGTTGCGGAAAAATGCGCAGCCCGAGCGGCTGTGACCGCGCGGGTGCAACCATCCTCACCGTCTCGTGAGAACGCTCCCCCACAACCTCGCCGCCCGGCGCCCGCGCAGGCCACACCGGCCCGCGCGCGCTCCTGCTTCGCCGGACCTCCACGGGAAGCCCGACGGCATCGACGGCGTCGCGGCGGTCGAGCCGGATGCGGCGCTCACCCTGCTGGGAGCGCAACGATCCGGTCTGAGCGCAGAGGCGGCCGCGCTCGCGCTCGAACAGGAGGGCGCAAACGAGCTCGGCCGCTCCGGCCGCACGCTGCTCACGGTCCTGCTCTCCCAGGTTCGAAGTCCGCTGCTCGGCCTGCTCTTCGTGGCGGCGGCCGTGTCGATCGGAGTCGGCGAGCGCACGAGCGGCGGGATCATCCTCGGGATCATGCTCTCGAGCGTCGGGCTCGGCGTCTTCAACGAGTACCGAAGCGAGCAGACCCTTGCGTCGCTCCGCAAGCGCACCGGCAGACGTGCAACCGCACTGCGGGACGGCAAGCCGCTTGAGGTACCGGCCGCAGAGCTCGTACGCGGCGACGTCTGCCTGTTGCAGACCGGCGACGTCGTGCCGGCCGACGTGCGGCTGCTCGCCGCGAGCGAGCTGACGATCGACGAGGCCGCTTTGAGCGGCGAGCCGTATCCCGCCGAGAAGCAGATCGGAGCAGTGAAGGAGCCCCCGGGCGCGACGCATGCCAACTGCGCCTACACGGGCACGATCGTCCGCAGCGGCCGCGGCCTGGGCGTCGTCGTCGCAACGGGGATGGGCACGCGGCTCGGCGCCGTCGCAAGCGGTCTGCAGGAGCACCAGCCCCCGACGGCGTTCCAGCGCGGCCTGAGCTCGTTCGCCGGTCTGCTCGCGAAGGTCACGGGCGTACTCACCGTCTCGATCTTCGTCATCAACGCAGCTCTCGGACGGCCGATCCTCGAATCGCTGTTGTTCTCGCTCGCAATCGCGGTCGGGCTGACCCCGCAGTTGCTGCCGGCGATCGTGACGGTCAGCTTGTCGACCGGGGCCCGGCGGATGGCGCAGAAGGCGGTGCTCGTGAAGCGGCTCGTCTCGATCGAAGATCTCGGCGACGCCGACATCCTCTTCACCGACAAGACCGGCACGCTGACCGAGGGTGAGATCCGCTATCGCGAAGCCGTCGGGCCGACCGGCACGGTCAAACACGATCTCAACCTGCAAGGGCTCTTCTGCAGCGAGCTCGACTTCGAGCACAGCGGCACGCCGCTCGGGAACACACTCGACCTCGCACTCTGGCGCAGCCTCGAGCCCAAGGTCGCGGAGGCCGAGCTCGCACGCGCGGGCGTAGTCGCGACACTGCCGTTCACGTTCGACCGGCGCCGCACGTCGGTCGTGCTCGAACGGGGCGGGCAGCGTCGTCTGCTCTGCAAGGGAGCCGCCGAAGAGGTGGTCGCACGCTGCAGCTCGGTACGCCTCGAGACGGGGCCGGAGCCGATCGCCGGGCAGCGCACTCAGGTCGAGCAGACGCTCGCGGGACTGCTCGACCACGGACACCGCGTGCTGGCGCTTGCCGAGAGGCCGGTCGAGACGAAGCCGAGCTATACAGCCGACGACGAGAACGACTTGATGTTGCTCGGATTCCTCGTCTTCGCCGATCCGCCGAAGCAGGACGCCGCGGAGTCGATCGCACGGCTGCAGCGTCTGGGCATCGAGCTCAAGATCCTGACGGGCGACAGCGAGCGCACCGCCGTTCACGTCTGCAACGAGCTCGGCCTCGAGGTGAAGGGCGTCGCCCTCGGCTCCGACCTCGCGGGGCTCGCCGACGAAGACTTGGCGCAACTGGTCGCGCGCACGACGATCTTCGCGCGGGTAGGCCCGGAACAGAAGGGCGCACTCGTTGCAGCGGCTCAGCACAACGGCGACGACGTCGCGTTTCTCGGCGACGGCGTCAACGACGCAGTCGCACTCCACCGCGCCGACGTCGGCATCTCCGTCGAAGGCGCGGTCGACGTCGCCAAAGAAGCCGCCGACGTGCTCCTGCTCGAGAAGAGCCTGCGCGCGATCGCGGACGGGGTCGTCGAAGGTCGGCGCACCTTCGCCAACACCACGAAGTACGTCCTGATGGGCACCAGCTCCAACTTCGGAAACATGTTCAGCGCCGCGGGCGCCTCCCTCTTCCTGTCGTTCCTGCCGATGCTGCCGAGCCAGATCCTGCTCAACAACATGCTCTACGACTGCTCCGAGCTGACGATCCCGACCGACAACGTCGACGAAGAGCTGCTCGCCCGGCCCGAGCACTGGGACATCGGCTTCATTCGCCGCTTCATGATCTTCTTCGGTCCGATCAGCTCGATCTACGACTTCCTCACCTTCGGCGTGATGCTGTGGATCTTCAACGCACACGCACCGCTCTTCCGTAGCGGCTGGTTCGTCGAGTCGCTCGCGACCCAGTCGCTCGTCGTCTTCGTGATCCGCACGCGTCGCGTCCCGTTCTTCCGCAGCAGGCCGAGCCGACCGTTGCTGGCGACGACGATCGCCGTCGTCCTGATCGGTCTCGCGCTCCCCTACTCGCCGGTCGCCGGCACGCTCGGGTTCCGCCGGCTCCCCTGGCTCTTCCTCGCGATCCTGATCGCCATGATCCTGACGTACCTCGCGCTCGCCGAGGTCGGGAAGTCCTACTTCTACCGGCACGCAGGGTCGGGCTCCGCGCCGCCCGGGCCCGCGGCCCGCCCGCCGGGACGACGTCACCTGCCGGGCTTCCCGGCACGACGGCGCTCGCAGCAGCCGTCGCTGCCTGCGGGAAAACCGCAGCAATGATCCGTTTCCAACCCGAGGCGCGACGAGCGACCGCGGGGCAGGCTGACGCCATGATCCTGCTCCCGACGGATCCGGCCAGCGTGACGACCGTGACGGTGATCGCGAGCGCGCTGATGGTGCTTTCAGGCATGGGCAAGAAGCGACTTCGCTGGCGGAGCGCCGAGTGTCCGGTCTGTCACCGCCGGCAAGGCTCCTGCACGTGCCGCTGGCTCTGACGCCCCGCCGACACGCGCGCTTCGCGACGTTGCCCGGCCGCGCGCTTGCAGTCGTCGCTGCGCTGACGGCGCTGTACCCGATCCTGCGCCGTCCGATCCTCACGTGGGGTGCGACATCCGCCGAAGCCGACTCGCGGCTACCGGGCGACGAGCTCCTCGAGGACGCCGACGCCGTCACGACCCGGGCGATCGCGATCGCGG
>DATEXK010000236.1:0-3723 GCA_035257065.1 Gaiellaceae bacterium
GGCTCGGACGAGCCCGTCGCGCCGCGCCCGATGCGCGCAGTCATGTCGTCGAACTAGAAGCCGGATGAGAAGCCGGCGATGCTCGCTCCACCCTTGAAGTGACCAAGGACCGAGGCGATCGCCAGGGCCGGGAGGATATACGAGCTGAGGCGCCAGAACCTGTGCATGAACTCACCTCCTCTCGCCGCTAGAAGTGGAAGTCCTGAAGGGATTCGGCGGCGCGGCGGTAGAGCTCCGCGGCGCCGTTGCCGTCACCGGTCGCGCGCGCGAGGTCGCCGCGCGCGATCCAGACCGCGGCGAGCTGGCTCGTCGAGCCCAGCTCCGTGAACGTGCGTTCGGCGTGGTCGAGCCATTCCGAGGCGGAAGCAGTATCGAGCTCTACTGCGTGGGACTTCGCGACGACGAGCTGCGCGTTGCCGATCTCCGCGAGGAGGTCGATGAAGTCGATTCGTCCTGCGAGCAGCGCCAGAGCTTCGTGGGCACGGTCGCGCGCCTCGCGCGGGCGGTCGGTGCGGAGGAGCACCTGCGCCAGCGACGATGTCGCCTGCGCGACGTCGGCCTCGCTGCCTGCGGCAGCGGCCAGCGCCGCTGCCTCTTCGAGCGCCCGCTCGGCACCCGCGACGTCCCCCAGCAGGAAGTCGATGCCGCCCAGGTTGTTGAGGATCCTCGCGGCAGACAGCGTGTCGCCGTGACTCCGGTAGATCTCGAGCGCCTGCTCGGCGTGAAACCGTGCGAGCAGCCACTGGTGCTGCCGCTCGGCGATGAGTGACGCCTGAAACATGGCGTGCGCGCGCGAGCGCTGGCAGCCTGCATCGGTGGCGAGCTCGAGCGACGCCTCGGCGTCGCGGGCAGCCGCATCCCAGTCGCGACGAACCTCATAGCAGCGCGATCGCCATTTGCGAACGTCGGCGGCGAGAAGTATCGACGGGCGGGACGACCGGGCATTCGTCTCGAGCGCGAGCGTAAAGAGCGAGATCGCCTCGGCGACCTCCGTCCGCTTGAGGGCGACGCAGCCACTGCGGTAAAGGACTTCGGCGCGGTCAGCCGCGTCGAAGTGGGGCGACTGCACGATCGAGTCGGCGTGCGCGAGCAGGTCGGCAGCGACGTCGAGGTGTCCGCGGTACATCTCAGCCCACGCCGCCGCCAGACGATGCCGGAAGGCGAGCGCGGCGTCCTGGCGCACGTCTGGCCACAGCACGTCGAGCTGCTCCAGCGCGCCGACGTGGTCATTGTCGCGCGTGAGCGTCTCCGCGTCGGTCAACCGCCGCTCGACGTCGCCGCCGGGAATGAGCGTGAGCGGCGCTGCCGCCGGTGAGACCGGGGGCGGCTCTTCGAAGAAGTGGGGTGCTGCTGACATTGGTCGCAGATTGGTCGAGCACGACGGGGCTGTCGATTCCCGTAACGGATCGAGTGATCTCCCCCGTCGGCGGGAGACATACGCCGTTTTCCGGGTGGGTCGCCGTATCGGCCTACGCAGGGGACCCGCCTCCGCGACAGCACGCATCCCCGGCGGGGCGACTCCACGGGGAGGCAGGACATCGAGGCTGTGAGCAGACATGTTCAAGCGTCTTCTCATTCAGCTCTGCGTTGCGGCCACGATGCTCGCCATCGCCCCGGCCGCGTTCGCTTCCGGCGGCAACTACGTGTTCGACGGCGGTTCCCAGCCGCAGCAGGCGCAGGTCACCGCGGCGTTGAACGCAAGCTCGTTCCCCTGGAGCATCGTGCCCGGCCCCGTCGTGATCCACATTCAGCGCGGCGTCGCGTCGTCCGCAGCGCCGAATCAGATCTGGCTCGATGCGAACCTGCTCGACGCCGGCCGCTTCGCCTGGGGCGTCGTGCAGCACGAGTACGCCCACCAAGTGGACTTTGCGCTCCTCGACTCTGCGACGCGCGCCCAGCTGCACACCATTCTCGGCGGCACCGCATGGTCGGGCCCGGAGGGGCACTCGACACTCGACTGCGAGCGCTTCGCAGACCTCGTCTCGTGGGCCTACTGGGGCTCGGCCGACAATGTGATGAAGCCGCTGAGCGCGCAGGACGAAGGCGGACAGGTCACCCCGACCGTCTTCCGCGCCGCCCTCGCGGCGATTCTCCCGGGCCTCCCGACCGCGCCGCAGATCGACGTTCAGTCGATGCGCTTGACCGCCGCAGTTGCGTCGAAGCCGGTCACGCTCCGCCTCACGCACTGATCTGCTCCGAGCTTGGGTGATCCGCGTACCCGGAACGGGTGAGGGCGGGAGACACGAAACGTGCATTGTCCCGCACGTGAGCGGAGCCGAGAATATGGGTGACGATGGAAGTAACACCCTCGAGGAACCGTGCAAATACGACTTGCGTCGTTGCCGATGACCATCCGCCGATCCTCGATTGTCTCACCCGGTATCTCGAGGCGTCCGGCTTCACCGTCCTGGGGACAGCGCTTGACGGCGCACAGGCCCTCGAAGCCGTCCTCAGGCTCGGCCCAGTCGTCTGCATCGCCGACGTGCGAATGCCGAAACTCGACGGGCTCGAGCTTGCGCGGGAGATCGTCAAAGTCGCGCCGCAGACCGCGGTGCTGCTCTACTCCGGCGTCTCGGACAAAGGTCTCGTCTCGGATGCGATCGACTCGGGAGCGCGTGGCTTCGCGCTGAAGGACGCACCGCTCGACGATCTCGCACGTGCGATCGACACGGTCGCCTCGGGCGGCCTGTACGTCGATCCGGTTCTCGCCGCCGCACTTGCTTCCCGGCGTTCCGATACGCGCAAGGGGCTCTCCGAGCGTGAACGCGAGGTCTTGCGGATGCTGGCCGAAGGCGGCTCGTACGCCGAGATCGGCTCGACGCTCTATCTCTCGCCCGACACCGTTCGCGCGCACGCGCAGCGCGCGATGGCGAAGCTCGGGGCGCGCACGCGCACGCAGGCCGTGGCGGTCGCGTTGCGCGACGGCCTCGTCGCGTAACTACGCAGCGGTATAACCCTCGCGCCGCAAGAGCGTCCGCGCGAGATCCGCGTTGTCGGCTCCGGTCACGAGGACGACGAGCACGCCGCCGTAGTCGGGCGAGACGTGCCGCAGCTCGAAGTCCTCGATGTTGATGCCGGCGGCGCCGAGTGTCTGCGTGATACGCGCGAGTACGCCCGGCTTGTCAGGAATGCGGATGCGGACGCGATTGAGGGCCTGCGCGTCGGTCTGGTACGCGTACCCGAGCATGCGCCCTCGCGCTTCGGCGGAGGAGGCGATCCACTCCTCGAAGAACGCGCGGTCGCCGTCACGGAGCGCGCGCTCGACGTCGGCGAGCTCCGCGCGATGTGCCGTGAGCGCGTCGGCGATCAGGTCGCCGTTCTCGACGAAGATGTCGGCCCACATCGTCGGGTTGGCTCCCGCGACCCGGGTCATCTCGCGCAGCGACGCGCCTGCGAACCCGAGCGCCTCCTCGCCTCCGGCGGCGACCCTGCGCATCAGGAGGTTGGCGATGGCATGCGGGAGATGGCTCGTGAGAGCAAGCAGCCGGTCGTGCTCGTCGGCGCCGAGCCGGACGGCTCGCGCGCCGAGCGCGGTGACGAATTGCTCGACGAGGTCGAGCCGCGCCGGATCGGTCGTCGGCAACGGGGTGAGCAGCCAGGTCGCCGCGTCGAAGATGTCGGCGGAGGCGCGTGTCGGTCCGCCCGCGTGGCCGCCGGCGATCGGGTGGCCGGGTACGAAGCGCTCGTCGTCGACGGCGGAGACGCCGCGCTTCGTCGAGCCGA
>DATEXK010000237.1:0-7409 GCA_035257065.1 Gaiellaceae bacterium
GTAGCGGCGCGCCTCGTCGCTGTGTCCCGCGACCGCGTGCGCGCGGGCGAGCGCTTCGTAGGCCGCGGGGAGGTCGAACTCCTCCATCGTCTCCGGCGACTCCTCGACGATCGCCAGGCAGCGCACGGCGTGATAGATGGCGCCCTCCGGCTGCCCGAGGATCGCGTGCACGCGCGAGCACTGCCACTCTCCGCGGGCGCGATTTGCGTCCGTTCCGACCTGAAGCCAGTGGTATGCCGACGCATGCGCGCAATGGAGCATCTCGTCGTCGTCGTGTGTCGTCCGCTCCTCCTTCTCCATCAGCGTCCACGTCTTGTTGAAGAGGTCGATGCCAAGCCGCCGCTGCGTATCCCCGTCGAGCGCCTCCGCGGGTGTTCCCATCACTCTGTCCTTTCCGTCGATCAGCGGTTGCAAGCCCTGCAAGATCGCCTTCAACTCCGCCGAGCGCAGAGCCGTCCTGCGCTGATGGTCGACGAGCAGCCGCCGCACCTCCGCGGGGTCGTCGGCGACGAGCAGCATCGAGATGTCGTCGAGCGGCACCTCGAGCCGCCGCAGGGTCCGAATCGCCTCGGCGCGCAGAACCTGGGCGGCCGTGTAGAAGCGATAGCCGGTGTCCGGATCGATCGACGCCGGCCGCAGCAACCCGAGCTCGCTGTAGTGGCGGAGCGCCTTCACGGTCAGACCGGTCAGCCGCGAGAAGCGGCCGATCGGCATGAGCTGCTGTTGCTGCTGCGTCTCCAGGGGCTCCATCGCGCCCCAGGATCCTGCCTCCCCCTAGCGGAGAGTCAAGCGGGTCAGACACACCGGAGGGCATTTTCCGTGTCTGACCCGCTTGTTGTGTTTGATCGAGGCCTACTCGTCCGCGCTTTTCTCGTCCTCGGCGCGATGCTGGATCTCGCTCACGACCGACGGGTCGGCAAGCGTCGTCGTGTCGCCGAGCGGACGTTCTTCGGCGACGTCGCGCAGCAGGCGACGCATGATCTTGCCGCTACGCGTCTTCGGCAATTCGGGCGTGAAGACGATGTTCGCGGGCTTCGCAATCGCACCGATCTTCTGCGCGACGTGGTCGCGGAGCTCCTGGAGCTTCTCGATCGACGGCTCGACGTTCGACTTCAAGGTGACGTACGCGACGATCGCCTCGCCGGTCAGCGCGTCCTTCCTGGACGTCACCGCGGCCTCCGCGACGTCGTGGTGGTCGACGAGTGCCGACTCCACCTCGATCGTCGAGATCCGGTGGCCCGAGACGTTCATCACGTCGTCGACGCGGCCGAGCAGCCAGAAGTCGCCGTCGCGGTCGATGCGCGCCCCGTCGCCTGCGAAGTACACGTTCTCGTACTTCGACCAGTACGTCTCCTCGTACCGCTTCGCGTCCTTGAAGATCCCGCGCAGCATCGCGGGCCACGGACGTTTCAGCACGAGATAACCGCCGCCGCCCGGGCCGACCTCGTTCCCCCGCTCGTCGAACACGCCTGCGTCGACGCCCGGGAAGGGCTTCGTCGCCGAGCCCGGCTTCGTGGTCGTCACGCCCGGCAGCGGCGTGATCAGGATCATCCCCGTCTCGGTCTGCCACCAGGTGTCGACGATCGGGATCCGGTCGCCGCCGATGTGCTCGCGGTACCAGATCCACGCCTCGGGGTTGATCGGCTCGCCGACCGACCCGAGCAGGCGCAGAGACGAGAGGTCGTGCTTCTGCGCGAACTCCGGCCCCCACTTCATGTGCGCGCGGATCGCCGTCGGCGCGGTGTAGAGGATCGTCGCCTTATACCGCTCGACGATCTCCCACCAGCGGTCCTTGTCGGGATAGTCCGGCGTCCCCTCGTACATGAGCGAGGTGGCGTGGTTGCAGAGCGGCCCGTAGACGATGTAGCTGTGGCCGGTGATCCAGCCGATGTCTGCAGCGCACCAGAAGACGTCCTCATCCTTCAGATCGAAGATGTAGTGGTGCGTCGTCGCGACGCCGCTGAGATAGCCGGCCGTCGTGTGAATGATCCCCTTCGGCTTCGCCGTCGTGCCACTCGTGTACATGACGAAGAGCATGTCCTCGCTGTCCATCGGCTCGCACGGGCACGACGCGGGGTCGTCGGATTCGTCCTGCGCCAGCTCGTGCCACCAGTGGTCGCGACCGTCCTCCATCGCGACCTCGTTGCCGGTACGCCGAAAGACGACCGACGCACGGCACTTCGGCGCCGCCGCCATCGCCTCGTCGGCGACCTTCTTCAGGGATACCGGCGACCCGCGCCGCCATGCCTCGTCCTGGGTGATCAGAACCTCGCACTCCATGTCGACCATGCGACCCGAGAGCGAGTCGGCGGAGAAGCCGCCGAAGACGACGGTGTGCGGTGCTCCAATGCGCGTGCAGGCGAGCATCGCCACCGCCAGCTCCGGCACCATCCCCATGTAGATCGCGACGGGCGTGCCTTTCCGAACGCCGAGCTTCTTGAGACCATTCGCGAAGCGAACGACGTCTCGCTGGAGATCGGCGTAGGAAATCTCGCGCCGATCGCCCTCAGGCTCACCCTCCCAGAAGTACGCGATCTTGTCGCCCTTGCCCGCCTCGACGTGGCGGTCGACACAGTTGAAGCAGACGTTGAGCTTGCCGCCGAGGTACCACTTCGCATACGGCGGCTCCCACTCGTACAGCTTGTCGAACGGCTCGAACCACGTCAGGCGCTCCCGGCCCTCCCGCTCCCAGAAGGCTTCGAAGTCCTCGTCGTAGATCTCCGGCTTCGCGTTTGCCTGCGCGGCAAACTCCGGAGACGGCGGGTAACGCCGCTCCTCCAGAAGCATCGTGTCGATCGCGTGCTGACCTGATTCTGTCGCCAAGAGTTGATCTCCTTTCTTCAGGTAGTCGGGCGGACTCTCGCCGGTCAGCTCATCAGCGGCGCGCCGACCGGAACCACCTTCTTACCTGCCTGACCGTTCAGCACACCTGCGGCAGAGGCGTACCAAGCAGCCGCCGCCGTCGCGATCCCGCACCAACCGCCCGCGTGCAGCCACCATTCAGTGCCGCCGTGCGAAAGGTTGAAGAAGCCGATCACGAGCACGAGCTCGGTCACCTCGAGCGTGAGGAAGACGAGGAAGACGGCCATGTTGATCCGCATGCTCCCGAGCAGCATGTAGGTGTTGAACATCAGGAAAGCAAAGAGGAACCACGCGAGCCCGCTCGTCAGGTCGCCGCCGGCGTAGGCGGCCACGAACTTCGTCGTACCCGCGAGCACAACGAAGATCCCGAGCGCCATCCAGAAAGCGCCGTACGTCGAGAACGCGGTCGCGCCGAACACGTTCCGGTTGCGAAACTCCCACATCCCGGCGGTGAGTTGCGCGAGCCCGCCGTAGAAGAGAGCCGGCCCGACCCAGATCAGGTCAGGGATGAAGCTCGCGTTGTGCCCGCTGAGCAGGAACGTCGTCAGGGCAAAGCCCGCGAGCCCGAGTGGAGCTGGATCTGCGGCCGGTGTGCCCTCGACGAGGGTGACCGGCCGGTCCTGGCCGACAACAGACATTTGCGACGCCTCCTTGGGCGGCGACGCCTCCACCGCCACGCGGGGTGGGCGACGCCGCGATTTCGTTCGACCAACCTTTCCACGATCGCCCAGGCAAATCAACAGGAGTGCGATGCAACCGGCTCGGACGTCGATCATGAGCCGTCGGTTGCGGCGCGGATCCTATAGTCGGCTGCATGGCGATCTTCAAGCCCGACGAGGAAGGGCGCGTGCGCGAGCTGCTGAACGAGCTCGACCGGCCCGTCGAGCTGCTCGTAGCGCTCGGCCCGGAGGAAACGCCCCTGCCGGGAGCCCGCGACATCGACTTCGGCGCCGAGACGCAGCAGGTCGTGGAAGGAATCGCGGCGCTCTCCGACCGCGTCACGTTCCGCGTCGAGGACGAGCCGCCCGGCTTCGAGCGCTATCCCGCCGTCGCCGTGCTTCCGGACGGCGAAGACGTCGGTGTCCGCTACTACGGCCTGCCGTGGGGCTACGAGCTCGCCTCGCTGATCGGCGCCGTACTCGAGGCCGGCCAGACCGCGTCGTCGCTCGCACCGGAATCGGTCGAGCGGCTCGCCGCGCTCGACCACGACCTCGCGATCGACGTCTTCGTCACGCCGACCTGCCCTCATTGTCCACCGGCCGTGCTGATGGCCTATCGAGCCGCCCTCGCCTCGCCCCGCATCCGGGCGTCGGCGATCGAGGCCACCGAGTTCCCGTCGCTCGCCGACTCGATGGACGTCTGGTCGGTGCCGCGAATCGTGATCAACGGCGTGCCGCAGTGGGACGGGGCGGTGCCGGAGCGGGTGTTCGTCGACCGGATCCTCGCCGGGGGCTCAGGCCTGATGGAAAACCATGATCCAGGCCGGAGCCCCCGGGGTGTCTGATTTTCGGGCTACGCCCGGGGGCTCAGGCCTGGTGGAACATCATGATCCAGGCCCGACTCCCCGCGATGTCTGATTTTCGGGCTACGCCCGGAGGCTGCGTCCGATTTGGGGCTACGCCCGGCGGGTAGATTCACAAGATGTCCGAGCCACTCGATCGCGCGCAGGAGCTCTTCTCCCAGTTCGAGGACGAGCTGCGCGCCGAGTTGCCCGCCGGCGCCGACATCTTCGACGCGCACACCCATCTCGGGACCGACATCGACGGGATGGTCGGGCACTACGAGGAGCTCGAGAGGACGATGGACCGCTTCGGCGTCTCGCGCTGCTTCTTCTTCTGCCTCGACGAGCCCGACCGGCATCCGGGCTTCCGCGCCGCGAACGACCGGACACTCGAATTCGGCGCACGTTCGGGCGGCCGGATGATCCCGTTCGTCCGGCTGGACCTGACCGAGTCGCCGATCGAAGAGGCGGAACGCTGTCTCGACCGCGGGGCACGCGGGATCAAGCTCCATCCTCGTGCGCAGAAGTTCGACATGGGCGACGGGCGGCTCGCGCCCGTGTTCGCCCTC
This sequence comes from Gaiellaceae bacterium, assembly GCA_035257065.1. Taxonomy (GTDB): domain Bacteria; phylum Actinomycetota; class Thermoleophilia; order Gaiellales; family Gaiellaceae; genus Palsa-739. The sequence goes on from DATEXK010000237.1 coordinate 4,933, forward strand.
GCCGCCGAACGCCGCGTCCCGATCCTCATCCACGGCGGGCGCGGCCTGCCTCCGATCGCCGACCACCTGCACAAGCTCGTCGACACCTACCCCGAGGTGCAGCTGATCATCGCCCACGCCGGGATCGCCGACCTTGCCGGCCTCGCCGGCCACTTCGCAGGGAAGAAAGGCGTCTTCTTCGACACGTCGGTGTGGAGCCCGATCGATCTCCTGAGCTTCTTCCGGCTCGTGCCGCCGGAGCAGATCGTCTACGCGTCCGACTATCCCTACGGCCAGCAGCCGGCGTCGCTCCTGATCGCTCTGCGCACCGCGCGCGCGGCCGGACTGTCGGAAAAGCAGATCCTCGGGATACTCGGACCGAACGCCAACCGCATCGCCGACGGCGAGTCGCCGCTCGAGCCCTCGCGGCCCGAGGGCGCGGACGTGTTGACGCAGCCGATGACGCTGGCGCGCATCCATCAGTACATCTCGATGGTCATGCCGCTCCTCTTCGCGCGGCAGCAGGACACGTTCGGCGCGCTCGGGCTCGCGATCAACGCGTGCAGTGAGCCGAACGGACACCACAAAGAGCTCGGCCAGATCAACGAGCTGCTCGTAGCGGCGCGCGAGCTCTGGCGCACGCTTCCTGAAGCGGATGACGACGACGACGCGCGCGTCATCGCGCGCACGACATCGCGGCTCGTCCATCTCGCCGACATCGTCGCCGTGACGACGCATGTCTGAGCTCGCATTGACGATCAACGGCCAGTCCCACACCGCGCATGCGGCGGTGGGCGTGAGTCTCGCGCGGGTGCTCCGCGAGGAGCTCGGCTTCACCGGCACGAAGATCGCGTGCAACGAAGGCCACTGCGGCGCGTGCACCGTTCAGATCGACGGCGTGCCGGTGCTCTCGTGCATCACGCTCGCGCACAACGTCCGGGGCGAGATAACGACGATCGAAGGCCTGCGCGACCATCCGCTGATCGACGCGTTCGTCCAGGCCGACGCAGTGCAGTGCGGTTTCTGTACGCCCGGGCAGGTCGTTTCGGCCGCGGCGCTCGTCGCGTCGACACCGGACCCGACCGTCGACCAGATCCGGCACCAGATGGCCGGCAACATCTGCCGCTGCGGTACGTATCCACGAATCGAGGAGGCGATCCAGAAATGGCGCGGCTGATCCGCACCGAGAAGGAGGTCGAAGGTCGCTTCGAGGAGGTCTGGCTCGTCGTCGAGGAGGATCCGCTGGAGCAGTGGCCCGCCGGGCCCCTTGCCGTAGTCGGACGGCCCGCCGTTCGCCAGGACGCGCTCGGGCGCGTACGCGGCGAGGCGCGATTCACCGCCGACATCCAGCTACCGGGAATGCTCCACACCGCCGTCCTCCGCTCGCCCCACGCGCATGCGCGCGTGAAGCGCATCGATCTCGCGCCCGCGCTCGCGCTGGCGGGCGTGCGCGGCGCGCTCGGCCCTGGCGACGCGAGAGGGCTCGAAGAAGAGGCGGGATTCGCGGGAGCGGCCGTCGCCGCCGTCGCAGCCGACACGATCGGGCAGGCGCGATCGGCTCTCCGGGCGATCGACGTCGAGTGGGAGCTGCTCGACGTCGTACTCGACCCAGACGCAGCGGTCGCGCGCGGGCAGTTCGTCGCAGACCCGGTCGAGTACGAGCGCGGCAACTTCGAGCAGGCGCTCGCACATGCGGACGTCGTCGTCGAGGGGACCTACCGCACCGCGACCGTGCTCCACAACTCGCTGGAGACGCACCAGGCCGTCTGCGACTGGGTCGGCGAAACGCTGAACGTCTACATCTCGACGCAGTACATCTGGGGTGTTCGTGACGCTGTCGCGGAGACGTTCGGAATTCCGCGCGACAAGGTGCGCGTCGTCTGCGAGTTCATGGGCGGCGGCTTCGGCTCGAAGACCGATGCGGGCGAGTACACGTTCATCGCCGCCGAGCTCGCGAAGCGGACGGGGCGCCCCGTGCGCTGCGCGCTGACGCGCCGGGAGGAGAACACCGCCGCCGGCAACCGCAACGCGACGACCCAGAAGCTCACAGTCGGCGCCTCGAGCGACGGCACGATCGTCGCGCTGGGCGGCGAGTTCGTCAACGCGGTCGGCTGGTCCGGATGGTCGGCAAGCACCGACGGGCCGATGCAGATGCTCTACGCGTGCGACAACGTGCGCACCGTCCGCCACAGCGCGAAGATCAACACGCCGCCGATGAAGGCATTCCGCGCTCCGGGCTTCGTCGAGGGGACGTTCGGGCTCGAATGCCTGATCGACGAGCTCGCAGCGAAGCTCGACGTCGATCCGCTCGAGCTGCGGCGCAAGAACTATGCGAACGCGAACGACGGCAAGCCGTACTCGTCGAAGAACCTCGAGCAGTGCTACGCGCTCGCCCAGAAGCACTGGGACCGCCGCGACGACGTGCACGCGCGCTCCGACGACACGTGGAAGCACGGCATCGGGATGGCGAGCCAGATCTGGTACGGCGGCGGCGGGCC
>DATEXK010000238.1:0-2741 GCA_035257065.1 Gaiellaceae bacterium
CGCCGCCGCCATGCGCGCCGACGAGCGCGTGTTCGTGCTCGGCGAGGACGTCGCGGAGGGCGGGCCCTACACGGCGACGGCGGGCCTGGCCGAGGAGTTCGGTGTCGCGCGCGTAATCAACACGCCGATCAGCGAGGCCGCGATCACCGGCGTCGCGATCGGCGCGGCGCAGTCGGGCATGCGCCCCGTGCTCGAGATCATGTTCATCGACTTCATCACGCTGGCGCTCGACCAGCTCTTCAACGGGGCCGCCAAGGCGCACTTCATGTCCGGCGGGCAACTGACGGTGCCGCTGGTGCTGCGCACCCAGGGCGGCGCAGGCCAGCGCGGAGCGGCGCAGCACTCTCAGAGCATGGAGAGCTGGCTCACACACGTGCCGGGCCTCAAGGTCGTCATGCCGAGCCGCGCCGCCGACGCGGCCGGACTGCTCGCGAGCGCGATCGCAGACCCCAACCCCGTCGTATACATCGAGAACAAGACGCTGTACTTCCGCAGCGGCGAGGTGCCCGAGCCGGCCGCGGCCGTGCCGATCGGCAAGGCCGCCACCCTCCGCGAGGGCGGCGACGTCACCATCGTCGCTCTCTCGAGCCTCGTCCACGACGCGTTGGAGGCGGCGAACCGCCTCGCGGCCGAGGACGGCATCGAGGCCGAGGTCATCGACCCGCGCACGCTCGTTCCACTAGACATCGAGGCGATCGTGGAGTCCGTCAAGCGCACCGGCAGGCTCGTCGTCGCGCACGAGGCGGTGGAGCACGGCGGCTTCGGCGCCGAGATCGCGGCGCAGGTCCAGCGGGCTGCCTTCGACTACCTCGACGCGCCGATCGTGCGGGTCGGCGCGCCGTTCGCGCCGATTCCCTTCAGTGCCCCGCTGGAGGACGCCTACCTGCCGGGTGCGGACGACGTCGTTGCGGCCGTGCGGGGGCTGCTGCAGCGAGGCTGAGCCGTGACGCGAGTCTGCGGCCGGCGCTACAGCGGGCTTGCGCCGGCCGCAGTGTCCCGCAGGAGATACGCCGAACGAAGGAGCTCGGGCTCGTCCTTGAGCCTCTGCGCCGAGCCGTGATAGCGGATCCGGCCGCCCTCGATGACGTATGCGGTCTCGGCGAGCCCGAGCGCGACGTGTGCGAACTGCTCGATCAGGAGCACGCCGGCGCCGTTCGCGGCAACCGCCTCCAGCGTCGGGACGAGGCGCTTGACGACGACGGGCGCGAGGCCGAGCGACAACTCGTCGACGAGCAGGATCTTCGGCCGGGAGACGAGGGCCTGGGCGAGCACGACCATCTGCTGCTCCCCGCCCGAGAGAAGGCGCGCCGGCGCCTTCCACCGCTTCTCCAGCTCGGGGAAGAGCTCGAGCGCGTAGGCGATCCCATCCTTGGCATGCGCGTTGCTGAGCGAGTAGGTCGCGACGCGGAGGTTGTCCTCCACCGTGAGCGCGGGCAGCAGCCGCCGGCCTTCCGGCACGACCGCGACGCCGGCCGTACGCACCTGCTCGGGCCGTAGGCGCGTCAGGTCGCGATCGCCGAGCAGCACCCGGCCGCCGCTCGAGCGCAGGAGGCCGGCAACCGCGAGAACCATGGTCGACTTGCCCGCACCGTTGGCGCCGAGCAGGGTCGTCACCTGCGCCGGTGGGATCTCCAGCGTGACGTCGGTGACGACCGGACGCCCGCCGCGATGCACGCACAGCTTGTCCAGGTGGAGGGTGAGACCTGCGTCCGCGTCGCTCACAGCTGCTCCTCCGTGCCGAGATATGCACGCATCACGTGCTCGTTGCGCAGCACCTCCGCCGTCGGCCCGGACGCGATCAGCTTTCCGAAGTCCAGCACCGCCGTCGTCTCGCAGCAGCCGGACACGAGGCTCATGTCGTGGTCGACGAGGATCACGAGCGCGCCGAACTGGCCCGGGATCCTTTGGATGACGCCGCCGAGCAGCTCTGTCTCCTCGTCGGGAAGCCCCGCCGCGGGCTCGTCGAGCAGAACGACGCGCGGGTTTCCGACCACCGCGCGCGCGACCTCGACGAGCCGCCGCTCCCGCGCACCGAGCGATCCGACCTTGGCCTTCGGCGATGCCTCGAGACCGACGAAGTCGATCGCAGCGAGCACGTCGGCGCGCCGGATGGCGCGCTTCGCGCCCGAGTGCTCGTGGATCATCGCGACGTTGTCGTAGACCGACAGCTTCTCGATCGCCATCTCGGTCTGGAACGTCCGCCGGAGACCCCAGCGCGCGCGCCGGTAGTCGGCCATCCGGAGCAGGTTCTCGCCGAACGCGCTGATCGAGCCGGCGGCCGGCTTCACGAAGCCGCTGAGCACGTTGAAGAAGGTCGTCTTGCCGGCGCCGTTCGGGCCGATCAGGCCGCACGTGCCGCCAGGGAAGACGACGCTGACGTCGTCGATCGGCGTGACGCCGGCGAAACGCACCGTGAGACCGCTGACCTCGATCACGATGCCTTCTGCCTTCCGCCGGCGAGTCGGCGTACGCCACGGAAGAGGAGGCGTGCCAGGTTTGCCATGTCCCTCGGGAACTGCTCGGCCAAGCCGCCGGGTGCGGTCAACAGCACCTGGAGGAGGCCGACGCCGAAGAGGATGAGCAGGAAGTTCGAGTTCACGCCCCACTGGGCCTGGAAGACGAACGGCAGGAGCTGGTTGAAGATGCCCGCGATCACGGCGCCCCAGATGCTGTAGATGCCGCCGATCAGAGACGTCGCGGCAAGCGTCAGCGAGTCCTGGGTCTGGAAGGTGATCGCGCGC
>DATEXK010000239.1:0-7511 GCA_035257065.1 Gaiellaceae bacterium
CGGCGGCCAGATATACGGCCGTTCGCTGCGCCTCCTCGAGCGCGACGGGCGGAGAGTCCGACCACAACCAGGACAGAGCCGTCCACGCGGTCAGGAGCCCAAGCCCCGCGAGCAAGGCGCCCGACAGCCTCCCCGGCCGCGAGCCGCGGACGAGAACGACGAGGACGAGAGCGGCGGCGCTGACGCCCACGAGCCCGCGATCGAAGGAGACCGGCTGGTAACCACCACCGTCGAATGCGAGCCCCGCGGTGAGCGCGAATGCCGCCGCCGCGCCGACCGGACCCCCGAGCCTCGTCATGACCCGATTATCCTGGCCGCGATGCAACTCGTGATCGTCCGCCATACCGAGTCAGCGCCCGGAATGCCCGATGAGCTCCGCACGCTCACTCCGACGGGCCGTGAGCATGCGCGCTCGCTCGGCATCGAGCTGCGTGAACAGGGCATCGAGCCCGATGCCGTCGTGGCCAGCCCGTTGCTGCGGGCGCTCGAGACCGCCGCGGTCCTCGCCGCCACGCTGGGGCTCGGCGACCCCGAAGTCGACAAGCGGCTCGCGCCCGGCGCCTCGCCAACCGACATCCGAGACGCCGCACAAGGCCGCGGCGAGACGGTGCTCGTCGTCGCCCACCAGCCAGACTGCGGTCAGGCCGTCGCGGCGTTCACGGGCGGCCCCGAGCCGGCGTTCCCACCAGGCGGGTACGTACGGCTCGAGCTGAGCGTCGATTGAGCGCGATCGTCGTCAGCGGCCTGCGGAAGTCATACGGCGAGCTCGAGGCGGTACGCGGAGTCGACTTCGAGATCCAGGAGGGTGAGGTCTTCGGCCTGCTCGGCCCGAACGGCGCGGGCAAGACGACGACCGTGGAGATCCTCGAGGGCTATCGCAAGCGCGACGCGGGCGAGATCACCGTCCTCGGCCACGACCCGGAGCGCCCTGGCCGGGAGTTTCGCGAGCGCATCGGTGTCGTGCTGCAGCAGTCGGAGCTCTGGCCGAACATCACGGTGCGCGAGATGCACGCGATGTTCGCGGGCTACTACGAGCATTCCCGCAACGTCGATGAGGTGATCGAGCTCGTCGGGCTCGAGTCGAAGCGCGACGCACGCGTGAAGACGCTCTCCGGCGGACAGAAGCGCCGGCTCGACCTCGGCATCGCGCTCGTCGGCGATCCCGACCTCGTCTTCCTCGACGAGCCGACCACCGGCTTCGACCCGGCCGCGCGGCGTGCGGCCTGGGACATGATCCGCTCGCTGCGCTCGCTCGGCAAGACCGTGCTGCTGACGACGCACTACCTCGACGAGGCGGAGCAACTCGCCGATCGCGTCGCCGTGATGCGCGAAGGGATGATCGTCCGCATCGGCACGCCGCACGAGCTGACGACAACCGATCTCGACGTCGAGATCCGCTACTGGCGCAACGGCGAGCACATCGTGGTGAGCACGACCGAGCCGACGCGCGTGCTGCACGAGCTGACGGCAGACGCGGTCGCGCGCGGCGAAGAGCTGGAGCGCCTCGAGGTGCGCCGCCCGACGCTCGAAGACGTCTACCTGACGCTCACCGGAGACGAAGCCGAATGAGCCTGCGCCTGTTCGTGCACCAGCTCCGTTCCGAGCAGCTTCTCTTCTGGCGGAGCAAGGAGGCGGCGCTCTTCATCTTCCTCTTCCCGCTGCTGCTCTTCGTGCTGCTCGGGTCGGTGTACAGCGGCAGGATCTACGGGGTGCCTGCACCGCAGGCGCTGCTGAGCGGGCTGATCGGATACGGCTGCGCGAACACCGCGTTCGCCGGCCTCGCGATCACGCTCGTGGTGCGGCGCGAGCAGGCGATCCTGAAACGCCTCCGCGCGACGCCGCTGCCGGCCTCGACGTACGTCGCGGCGATGCTCGTCTCGACGTTGATCGTGTTCGCACTCCAGACCGCGGCGCTCTTCGTCCTCGGCCGCGTGCTCTACGGCACGCCGTTCCCGCACGCGATCGGCTCACTGATCCTCGCGGTGATCGTCGGCGCAATCGCGTTCGCCGCGCTCGGCGTCGCGACCGCGTCACTCATCCGCTCGAGTGAGGGATCGTCGGCGGTCGTGAACTTCATCCTGCTCCCGATGGCGTTTCTCACCGGCTCGTTCGGCCCCACGCGGCACTACCCGTCGTTTCTGCGCGCGATCGGCGACGTCCTGCCGCTGAAGTACTTCATCGACCTGATCAACGCGATCTATCTCCGCGGGCACGAGATCTGGACGAAGCCCGTCGCCCTGGCGGTTCTCGCCGCCTGGGGCGTCGGCGGCCTGATCGTCGCAGTGTTCAAGTTCCGCTGGGAGCCCCGCGAGGGTTAGATTCCGCGTCCCCTCGGAAGAAACGGGGGAGATGGACATCACCGTGGATCCCGCAATCGCATTCCGTGTCCCGCCGCACGAAGGCCCCGCGCTCGAGGTGCGGGTGAACTTCGGCGTGTATGCCGGACGCACCGCGACGGCGGCCGAGATCAACGACCTCGCACACCTGCTGCGCGCCGAAGTCTCGACATTCACGGTGATCGCGGGGGCGCGCCACGAGTTCGGGAACGACGTCGAAGCATCGCTGCACCTGGTCGTGATCGAGATCGAGCGCCAGAACGCGGACGATCTCTCGGACGAGACCTGCGAGGGGATCGTCGACCTGGCCGACCGCTGGGCGACCGCCTGCATCGCGTCGCGCTCAGAGCTCGGCGAGCTCTAGCGAATACCGGCAGCGGTCAGCGCAAAGCGCGTGAGCGCGCTCGGTGTGTGCTGCGCGCGCTTGATCGCCGACGCCAGCGACTCGGCGAAGTATTCGACGTCCTCGTCCGTGAGGACGAGCGGTGGGAGCACCTTGAGCACCGCGATCTTGTGTCCGGCCACCTGACTCAGGATGCGGTACCGCGAGAAGAGCGGCCCGACGACGAGTTGCGCGAACAGTCCGGGCTGCATCCTCTCGATCATCTTCCACGAGAGCTTGCCCGACTCCGGCTCGCCGAACTCGATCGCCCACATGAGGCCGAGGCCGCGCACCTCGCGCACGACGTCGAACTCGTCGACAAGCGGACGCGTGAGCTCGAGCAGCTTCTCGCCGAGGCGCGCCGAGCGGTCGACGAGCTGCTCGTCGTCCAGTTCCTGCAGTGTTGCGAGCCCCGCGACCATGCCGAGCTCGTTCGGCGCGAACGTCGACCCGTGCGCAACGGCGTTCTGCATCGAGTCGTACACGGCCTCGTGCACGGCGCGCGACATGAGCAGCGCACCGACGGCCACGTACCCGCCTGACAGCGACTTCGCGACCGGCACGAGATCGGGCTCGAGCCCCCAGTGCTCGAATGCGAAGAGCTTGCCGGTGCGCCCGAAGCCCGTCTGGACCTCGTCGACGCAGAAGAGCGTGCCGTAGCGACGGCAGAGCTCCTGCGCGCCCTCGAGGTATCCCTCGGGCGGCAGGTTGACGCCTTTGCCCTGGATCGGCTCGACGAGGAATACCGCGACGTCCTCGCGACGGAGCTGCTGCTCGAGCGCGTCGAGATCGCCGAACGGCACCTGCTCGAAGCCCGGGAGCAGCGGGCCGAAGCGTGCGGTGAACTCGGGGTTGCCGTTCGCGGAGAGCGAGCCGAGCGTCAGGCCGTGGAAGCCGTGATCGAGGGAGATGACACGGCTGCGCTTCGTCGCAGCTCGACCGAGCTTCAGCGCAGCTTCGATCGCCTCCGTCCCCGAGCTCGTGAACTGCACGCGCTCGAGCCGTCCGGGCACGCGTGCGAGCAGCGCCTCGGCCAGGAGCCCCGGTAGCGCGGTGGCGCCAAGTTGCACGGCTCCGGGGAGATCGAGCCCGAGCGCCTGCACGAGCGCGTCGCGCACCCGCGGGTTGTTCCGGCCGACGTTGAGCATCCCGAAGCCGCCGAGCATGTCGAGGTACCGGTGGCCTTCGGCGTCCCAGAGATACGCGCCCTCGGCGCGCTCCCAGGTGCGGTCGAAGTCGATCGTCCGCAGGACGCGCACGAACTGCGGATTGATCGTGCGCGCCCACCGGTCGAGGTCGTCGCCTCGGCCGTCCAGCAGTTCCCGCAGGTCGATGCCACCCACGACCGCAATGTACCTCTGGTTGCGCTGCGCGTCAGGCCGCGGGCAGCCGGACGAGGAAGCTGGCGCCGTGCGCGTCCGTGAGCAACTCGACGTCGCCGGTCATGCTGCGCGCGAGCCGCCGGGCGAGCGAGAGGCCGAGCCCGGCCCCGTCAGACCCGCCCGCCTCGCCGAGCCGGCCACGGACGCCCGGTTCGAAGATGCGCTCTCGCTCGTCGTCGGAGACGCCCGGGCCGTCGTCCGCGACGAGGTAGCGAACCGTGGAGTCTCGCCGCTCGATCGAGACGCGCACACGCGTCGAGCCGTAGCGGCACGCGTTCTCGAGGACCGGCTGCAGGATCCGCTCGGCGAGGTCGGCGTCGATGCCGAGGCGAACAGGCCGGTCCGGCTCTTCGACTTCGAGCTTGATGCGGCCGTCCGAAACGAGGCTCGCACAGGCCTCGGAGACCTCCGCTGCGACCGCGAACGCATCGGCGGTCCCGCGCACGCTGCCGGCTTCGTGCCGGGCGGCCGCGACGAGCGTGTCGACGATCTTCGCGAGGTGCTGCGCGTTGCGGTGCACGATCGCGAGCGCAGACCTGTAGTCCTCGGGCGTGCGTTCGCGAAGCAGGGCGAGCTCCGACTCTGCGAGGACGCGTGCGATCGGCGTGCGCAACTCGTGCGAGAGCTCGGCGGAGAAACGCTGCTCGTGCCGCAAGCTCGCGGCGAGCCGGTCGAGAAGTCCGTCGAGCGTCGCGGCGAGCTCGGTCAGCTCGTCGTACGGGTTGCCGACTGCGAACCGCTGGTCGAGATCACGCTCGCTCCACGTTGCGGCCTGTCGCGTCATGCGACGCACCGGACGAAGTGCGGCCGCGAGCAGCCAGCGAGAGGCGACCGCGACGAGCAGAAGCACCATGCCGCCGAAGATCAACGATCCGACGAGCGCGACGCGTCGCGTGTGCTCCTGGGGCTCCAGCGAGCTCGCCACGACGACGGTGCCGAGCCGGCGGCCGGAGACGACGACGGGGACCGCGTAGAAACGGGTGTCGGAGCTGGAGAGGTCGGCGAAGCGCGGAGGGCCGCCCGCGAGCCGTCGAGCGGCGGCGTTCACACGCGCACCGGAGCGCGGCTGCTCGACCACGTTCCCGTTCGAGAAGATCCACACGTTGGCGTCCGGGCCGGCCGCGTCGGGGACGTCCAGAAAGATCAGCCGGCCGTGATCTTCGCGAATAAGCGCAAGCTGCTGGGCCGCCCGCGTGCGCAGGAGGTCGTGCGAGTACGCATCGAGTCGGTTGGCGAACGCCACGTTGAACGCGACGAGCAGCGCGGCGACGGCTGCTGTGACCGCGGAGACGATCACGAGCAGCAAGCGCCGGCGTATCCCGAGCCGCCTCATTGGAGCCGGTAGCCGACTCCGTGGATGGTGCCGATCGTGGGTGCGCCGTCGAACGCGCGCAGCTTCTTGCGCAGCCGCGCGACGTAGGCGTCGAGTGTGTTGTCGCGAACGATCGCGCCGTGTGGCCAGCCTGCACGCACGAGGTCGCGCCGGCGCACCGCCTCGCCCGGCCGCGAGAGCAGCCGCGCGAGTATGCGGAACTCGGTCGGGGTGAGCGGCACCTCGACGCCGTCGGCGCCGACGCAGTGCGTCAGCGGGTCGAGCCGGAGACCGAGCGCTTCGATTGCACCTTCGGTGCCGCCGCGACGCGCGAGCGCGTGCAGGCGTGCGATGAGCTCGACGAGCGCGAACGGCTTGACGAGGTAGTCGTCGCCTCCGGCGTCGAACCCGGCGAGGCGGTCGACAAGCGCGTCGCGCGCGGTGAGGAAGAGCACGGGGGTCCGGATGCCCCGAGCCCGCAGCGCCTGGCAGAGATCGCGTCCGTCGGTGTCCGGCAGACCGATGTCGATCACGAGAACATCGGGTGCGACGTGCTCGACTCGCTCGAGCGCCTGTTGGCCGGTCGAGACCGTCTCCACGCCGAAGCCGTCCTCGCGCAGGCCACGGGCAAGCACGCCGCGCAGGTCGGCGTCGTCCTCGACGACGAGCACTTTGGGGCCGAGCATCTCCCCGAGCATGGCCATCGGCTATGAGGCGTGGATGAGCGCGGCGAGGCGGTCGATGCCGACGTCGATCAGCTCGTCGCCGACGTTGCTGAAGGAGAGACGGACATTCGTCGTTCCTCGCCCATCCGGATAGAACGGCGCGCCGGGCACGATCGCGATGCCGTTCTCAGCCGCCCGGAGCGCGAGCTCGCGCGCGTCGACGGACAGCGTGAGCCACGAGAAGAAGCCGCCGCTCGGCCGGGTCCACTCGACGTCAGGCGGCATCGACCGCTCGAGCGCGGCGAGTAGCCGCTCGCAACGCCCGGCGTAGAGCGCGCGCGAGCGTTCGAGCTGCTCGTCGATCCAGCCGCGGCGTGCGTACTCCTCGAAGAGCCGCTGCCCGAGTGCGGCCGCGCACTGATCGGTGGTCTGCTTGGCCGAGACGAGCTGCGTCACGACCTCAGCCGGACCCGCCGCCCAGCCGAGACGCACGCCCGGGAAGAACGTCTTCGACGTCGTGCCGGCCTGGAGGACGACATCGGCGCCGATGCTCCAGAGGCTCGGGAGCGCCGAGCCGTCGAAACCGAGCTCGCGGTACGCAACGTCCTCGACGATCAGGAAGCCGTAGCGTCGCGCCAGCTCGACGAGCGCGACACGGCGCTCGGTGGCGAGCGTCACTCCCGCGGGGTTCTGATGGTCGGGGATCGTGTAGAGGAGCTTGGGACGCAGGCCGGCGGCGAGCCTGCCCGCGAGGTCGTCGACATCGAGCCCGTCGTCGTCGAGTGGGACCGCGACGGCTTCCGCCTGAAAGCCGCGGAACGCCATGATCGCCCCGAGGTACGTCGGCCCCTCGACGACGACGGTGTCGCCCGTCTCGAGGAACGACTTCGCGACGAGCCCGAGCGCGTCCATCCCGCCGCTCGTGACGAGCACCTCGCCGTCGGCGGGCCGCACTCCCTGCAGCGACTCGATCCGGGTGGCGATCGCGTCTCGCGTCCCGGCGAGCCCCTGCGTCGGCGCGTACTGGAACGCGGAGGCATCGCCCGCGCTCGCAAGCTCCTCGAGGATCGCCGCCGCCCGCTCGGCCGGGAACGTCGCCGGATCGGGAAACCCGCCGGCGAACGAGATCAGCTCGGGGTTCCCGAGGAAGCCGAGGATGACTGCGATGCCGTCACCGGCGTCGCCACGCGTCCGCGCCGCAAAGAGCTCGTTCCATCGGCGGGAAAGGGGCGTGACGGCCATGGGCGGACGATACCCCTCACTCGGGTTAGCCTGAAACGCCAATGCCTCTCCAGAACCGCGTGACTCCACTCGGCGAGCTCGTCGCCGTGCCGGAGCGAGGCCTCGTCTACGGCAACCGAGGCTGCCTCCACGATCGGGACGGTCGGATCCGGCGTCGCTACGCCGTCAAGCGCTGGATCGCGTGCCGGCTCG
>DATEXK010000240.1:0-9918 GCA_035257065.1 Gaiellaceae bacterium
CCGAGCCGCTCGTCGAGCGTCTCGAGATCGAGCTCGGCGATACGCGCGCGCAGCTTCGCAACCTCGCCGCGCAGCTTCTCGGCCCGCTCGGCCGCGGTCGCCTGCAACGCGAGCGGCCGCAAACGCTTCTTGACCTCGTCCTCGAGGTCGCGTGCACGCTCGACCTGCACGGAGACGCGCGCGAGCTTGAGCTCGGCCCGGTGGCGCCGCGCCTTGAAGCGGCCGAGACCGGCCGCCTCCTCGATCAGCGCGCGCCGCTCCTCGGGCTTCGAGGCGAGGATCGCCTCGACCTTGCCCTGGCCGATGATCGAGTGCATGCCCTGGCCGAGCCCGAGGTCGGCGAGGATCTCGATCAGGTCGAGGCGACGCACCGGCGTCTTGTTCAGGAGGTACTGCCCCTCCCCGCCGCGGTGCAGCCGTCGCGCGACCGACAGCTCGGTGTACTCGAGCGCGATCGTCCCGTCCTGGTTGTCGAACAGCAGCTCGACCTCGCAGAAGTCGGCCGGGCCGCGGTTCGCGCCGCCTGCGAAGAGCACGTCGTCCGGCTTCTCGGCGCGCAGCTCGTTCGGACTGAGCGAGCCCGCCGCCCAGCGGATCGCGTCGGCGACGTTCGACTTCCCGGAGCCGTTCGGCCCGACGATCACGCCGACGCCCGGCTCGAGGCGAACCTCGACCGGATCGGGAAACGACTTGAAGCCACGGACCTTTACGGCACGGAGATGCACGCTCGGCCCAGGCTATCGGGACGGACGGACGGCTACTACCCGGGGTCGCGCCCCAGCGGAGCGTCCTCGTCAGGCTCGGGCTCGGGGTCGCGGAAGAGCTCGAGGATCCCGCGCTCTTTCTCGCGCCGGGCTTCCTCTTCGGCGAGCTGCGCGAGGTGCAGCTCCGAGTTCGTCGGGCGGTGCTCGGCCATCCCGAGAACCTGTACCCGGCCCGAGCCGGGCCTACTCCTCGGGCCGGATCAGACCGCCCAGGTCAAGCGGCAAGGTTCGGCTGGATCTTCGTCAACGCCTCACGGGCGGCTTCCTGCTCGGCGGCCTTCTTCGAGCCGCCCTCGCCCACCCCGAACTGCTCGCCGTCGACGACGGCGGCGCAGGTGAAGTGCCGCTCGTGCGGTGGCCCTTCGGCCGAGAGCACGGCGTAGACGACCTGGCGCCCGCTGCGCGCGAGCGCCTCCTGGAGCTCGGTCTTGTGGTCGACGTACGTGTTCAGCGCGTACTCGATCCGGCTCGAGAACGCGTCCACGACGGCGGCCTCGACTCCTGCGAACCCGTGCTCGAGGAACAGCGCCCCGAGCGCGGCCTCCAGCAGCGCGGCGAGCACGTTGCGGTTCTTCGCCAGCCGCTCGAGCTCGTCCGCCTGCAGGCCCTCGTTGTGCGCCACGAGCCGCCGGCCGAGCTCCAGCTCGCGCGCCACCACCGCGCAGCTCGCGCGCGAGACGACGTGCGAGCGGATCTTTGCGAGACGCCCTTCCGAGAACTCCGGATAGCGCTCGTACAGCTCGTGAGCCATCGCGAGCTCGAGCACGCTGTCGCCGAGGAATTCGAGCCGCTCGTACGACGCGGTCCGCTCCAGCGCCCACGACGAGTGCGTGAACGCTGTTGCGGCGCGCGCCGACGGCAGCGCGGCGATCAGTTGCCCGAGCTCGCGGTGGCCGCTCTCGACGCTACTGATGCGTCGAGACGTAGTCGACAGCCTGGCCGACAGTCGTGATCTTCTGGGCGTCCTCGTCCGAGATCTTGATCCCGAACTGGTCCTCGAGCTCCATGATCAGCTCGACGAGATCGAGCGAATCGGCGTCGAGGTCCTCCTGGAACGAGGCCTCTTCGTTGATGTCGCCCTCTTCGATTCCGAGCTGCTCCGTCAGGACTTCCTTGACTCGCTCGAAGACTTCCTCTCGCGACGCTGCCATGTCACCTCTTCTGTTCTGTTGGTGGGCTGAAAATCCGGCCGATCATACAGTCTCGGCCCGCTGGGGAAGCCGTGTGGCGAGCGTACCCACCACGTCCCGCTCGACGCCGCGGGCGGCGAGGCGGATCGCATTGGCGATCGCGGCGCTCGACGAGTTGCCGTGGGCGATCACGGCGAGGCCCCTCAAGCCCAGGAGATACGCGCCGCCGTGGGTGTCCGGGTCGAACCTGCGGCGGACACGGCGTGCCGCCGGCCGGATCAGGAGGCCGCCGAGCTTCCCCTGTGCGGTGGCGGCGATCTCCTCACGCAGGGCCTGGAGCAGCGTCAGGATCGTCCCTTCCACGGTCTTCAGGGCAACGTTGCCCGTGAACCCGTCGGTGACGAGCACGTCGGCGGCACCCTCGAGGAGGTCGCGCCCCTCGGCATTGCCGGCGAAGTTCAGGTCGCTCGCCGCCAGCAGCTCGTGCGCCTCGAGCGTGAGCTGGTTTCCCTTCTCGCGCTCCTCGCCGATCGAGAGCAGCCGCACCTCCGGGCTCGAGATGCCGAGGATCTGCTCGGCGAAGACGGCGCCCATCGTGGCGAACTGGAGCAGGTGCTCGGGCCGGGCGTCGGCGTTCGCGCCCGCGTCGATCAGCAGGGACGGGCCGCGCCGGCTCGGGATCGGGACCCCGATCGCGGGCCGCATCACGCCCGGGATCCGCCGCAGCTCGAGCAGGCCGGCGGCGAGCATGGCGCCGGTGTTCCCCGCGGAGACGACGGCGTCGGCCGTTCCCTCGGCCACGGCGCGCACCGCCGCGACGAGCGAGCTCTGCGGCTTCGAGCGGACCGCCTCGGCCGGCTTCTCGTCCATCTCGATCACGTCGGGCGCCTCGCTGAGCTCGAGCCCGTGCGTCTCGAGCCCGGCCGCGCCGAAGATCACGGGAACGATCGTGTCGCTCGAGGCCTCGAGGGCTCCGGCGACGATCTCGGCTGGGCCACGATCGCTGCCCATCGCGTCGACCGCGATGCGGATCATCTGCGGCGGCCCGCCAGGTGATGCTTCTGAGCTACTGGGGCGCCAGCACCAAGCGATGCAAGGACGCAGGGAGACTCCATAGTGGTTTCTATGGGGTCGACCGAGGACGCCGCAGCGCGCAGCGTGATCGCGTTCCAGGAGCCGGAAGGCATCGCCTGGTGGGTCGCTTAGGGAGCGTCGAGACGGAGCGGCTCGACGTCGCGGCCTCGGTACGTACCGCACGTCGGACAGAGGTGATGCGGGCGCTTCGGATTCCCGCACGTCGCGCAGACGTTCACCTTCGCGGCGCTGATCGAATGCGTCGCGCGGCGCTTGTCGCGGCGCGACTTCGATGTTTTTCGCTTGGGGACAGCCATGAGCGGTGGCCAGTATAGCCAGGCCTCGCAGGGTGTTGGCAAGCCGGTAGGTTCAAGGCATGAAGACACGGACGCTTGGCCAAGGACTCGAGGTCTCCGCGGAGGGCCTCGGCTGCATGGGAATGTCGGCCTGGTACGGGGAGACCGACGAGGACGAGTCGACCGCCACGATCCACCGGGCGCTCGATCTCGGGATCACCTTCATCGACACCGCCGACATCTACGGCGCCAGGATGGGCGAGAACGAGAAGTTCGTCGGCCGCGCGATCGCCGACCGCCGCGACGAGGTCGTGCTCGCGACGAAGTTCGGCAACTTCTTTCACGAGGACGGCCACCGCGAGATCAGGGGCCGCCCGGAGTACGTGCGCGAGGCGGTCGAGCTGTCGCTCCAGCGGCTCGGAATCGACCACATCGACCTCTACTACCAGCATCGCGTCGACAAGACGGTGCCGATCGAGGAGACGGT
This sequence comes from Gaiellaceae bacterium, assembly GCA_035257065.1. Lineage (GTDB taxonomy): Bacteria > Actinomycetota > Thermoleophilia > Gaiellales > Gaiellaceae > Palsa-739. The sequence continues at coordinate 3,752 of DATEXK010000240.1, forward strand.
GGGCGCGATGGCGGAGCTCGTCGCCGCCGGGAAGGTGCGCCACCTCGGCCTCTCCGAAGCCTCGCCGGACACGATCCGCCGCGCGCACGCCGTGCATCCGATCACGGCGCTCCAGTCGGAGTACTCCCTCTGGACGCGCGACCCCGAGGACGGCATCCTCGCCACGACACGCGAGCTCGGGATCGGCTTCGTCGCGTACAGCCCGCTCGGGCGCGGCTTCCTCACGGGCCGCTTCCAGTCGCCGGACGACTTCGCGGACGACGACTTCCGCAAGCACCAGCCGCGCTTCCAGGGCGAGAGCTTCCAGCGGAACCTCGACCTCGTCGAGCGCGTGCAGGAGATCGCCGCCGAGAAGGAGATCACGCCCGGCCAGCTCGCGCTCGCCTGGGTGCTGGCGCAGGGCGACGACATCGTCCCGATCCCCGGCACGAAACGCCGCACGTATCTCGAGGAGAACGCGGCCGCGGTGGAGGTCGAGCTGACGGACGAGGACCTCGCGCGGATCGACGAGGTCTTCCCCCGCGGCGTCACCGCCGGCGACCGTTACGCGGACATGTCGACGATCGACGTCGGCTAGCCCGAACCGCCTTGTAACAGACTGTTACTCGGCCGGGCCTTCGCCCGTACACCGTTACGTCTCCCGATTTAGGTATCCGCGTTGCGCAGCGCCTCGAGCGCGGCCCACCGGGAGTCCGGTGCGGTCGCCTCGTGCTCGTGCGGCTCGACGTTCAGATCCTTGCCGCACACCGGGCAGAGCCCCGCGCAGTCGGTGCGGCAGAGGATCTTGTCCGGCAGCGCGAGGGCGATCGCATCGCGGGCCCAGGCGGAGAGATCGACCGTCTCGTCGCCGATCACATAGGGCGAGCGCAGCTCCTCGTCGCCGGACTTCGTCGCGTGGTACTCGCGCCCGCGGATCGGCAGCTGGAGCTCGGCGTCGGCGAGGCAGCGCACACAGGGCCCGTGCAGGCTGACGCGGAAGGAGAGCTCGAAGACGCTGCCCGTCGTCGCCTTCGTGATCGTCAGCTCGGCGGGCACGACGGCCGGCTCGGGCAGGTACTCCTGGCCGCCGAGGCGCAGCGGCTCGAGGTCGACGTCAAGTGTCTCGCGGAGCTGCTCGCCCGGGCGGAGCTTGGCGTTGCGGAGGTTGAACGTGGTCACAAGCCCACCGTAGCGCGGACTTCTTTACGCAGAGATGCGGCGCAGATCCGAGAGCCGCGGGGCCGCGCGGGGGAACTCGACGACCCGTGCATCCTGGCGGCGGATGTACGGCGCCAGCGACTCGGCGGTCGGCTCGGCGACGGTGCGGGCGTCGCGGCCGAAGACGAGGAGCGCGATCGACGAGAGGATCACGATGCCGGCGGCGATCTCCTTCGAGCCGACGTGCTCGCCGATGAGCGCCCAGCCGAGGAACACGGCGACGGCGGGGTTCACGTAGGCGTACGTCGAGAGGAGGTTGGTCGGCGCGTTGTTGAGCAGCCAGGCGTAGGCGGTGAACGCGACGAGCGAGCCGAAGACGATCAGGAACGCGACCGCGGCGAGCGAGGCCGAGGACACGGCGCCGGGATGGACGCGTGAGCCCTCGCCCATCGCAAGACCGGCGACGGCCAGCAGGAATCCTGCACAGAGCATCTGCATGGCCGCCGAAAGCACGGGCTTCCTCGGCAGCGGCGCCACACGGGCGTAGACCGAGCCGGCGGCCCAGGCGAACGACGCAACGAGGATCACCACGGCGCCGAGCAGGTCGATGTGGGCGCTCGGGCCGACGAGCAGCCCGACGCCGAGCAGGCCCGCGGCAATGCCGGCCACGGCGCCGAAGCCGAGCCTGATGCCGAAGAACACGCGGTCGAGCAGCGCGATGAAGAGCGGAACGGTTGCGACGAGCAGCGCGGTGGTGCCCGAAGCGACGCGCTGCTCCGCCCAGGCGACGCCGCCCGTGTCGATCAGGAGCAGCAGGCTGCCGACGACGGCCGCCGAGAGCCACTGGCGCTTGCCGGGCCGCTCGGCCGCGACGTCGCCGCGCCAGAGCGACCAGCCGTAGAGGAGCGCGCCCGCGATCAGGAAACGCACCGAGAGCATCAGGAGGGGCGGCAGCGACCGGTTCGCCACGGCGATGGCGAGATAGGTCGAGCCCCAGACGATGTACACGGTGACGAGAGCGACGGCGAGCTTCATGACATCCAGCGTGCCTGTGGGGGTCGATTAGCACAAATCCAGTTATGATTCGTATTGAGTATGGAACGTGATAGATGGACCGGCGTCGAGCTCCGCCACCTCGTGGCGCTCGACGCCGTGGCCCGCCACCGCTCGTTCGGCCGCGCAGCGCGCGAGCTCGGCTACACGCAGTCGGCGGTGAGCCAGCAAATCGCCCAGCTCGAGCGCGTCATCGGGCAGAAGCTCGTCGAGCGCCCCGGCGGCCCGCGCCGGGTCGATCTCACCGATGCGGGCCGGCTGCTGCTCCGCCACGCCGACGCGATCGTGGCCCAGCTCGACGCGGCGCAGGCCGACATGGCCGCCCTCGCAGAGGGTGCGGCCGGCCCGCTGCGCATCGGGATCTACCAGAGCGTCGGCGCCCGCATCCTCCCCGCCCTGCTGCGCCGGTTCCGGCAGGAGTGGCCGCGCGTCGAGGTGGACGTCCGCGAGGAGACGGACGCGGCCGACCTGCTGCGGCTGCTCGAGCACGGCGAGCTCGACCTGACGTTCGCCGACCTGCCGCTACCCGAGGGACCGTTCGAGTCGGAGGAGGTGCTCCGCGATCCGTATGTCCTGATCGTCGCCACGAGCTCCGAGCTCGCCGGACGAGAGTCGGCGCCGCCGCTGCGCGAGCTCTCGGGCGTGCCGCTGATCGGCTGGCGCAGCACGGGCGAACCGGAGACGTACCTGCGTGGGCGCGTACCCGACCTGAACGTCGTCTTCCGCACCGACGACAACGGCACGCTGATGGGGCTCGTCGCCGAAGGGCTCGGCGTCGCCGTCGTGCCGCGGCTCGTCGTCAACCCGCGGAACCCGGCCCTCGCCGTGTTGCCGTTCGGCACGCGCATCCCGCCGCGCGACATCGCGATCGTCTGGCACCGCGACCGTTACCGGTCGGCGGCGGCGGACGCGTTCGCCGTGCTCGCCTGCCAGATGGGCGAGGAGTACGTCGCCGCTAACGTACCGTCCAGCGCCACGGCGGCCAGTACGTCGCGACGACCGGCCCGATGAACGCATCCCGCTGCACCGGCCCCCAGATCCGCGAGTCGCAGGATGCGATGCGATTGTCTCCCATCACGAAGTACTGCTTCGCACCGAGTTGCGGCCAACGCTTGGTGACGGAGTCGCGCGAGAGCAGGTCGAGATACGGCTCCGCCAGCTTGCGCCCGTCGACGTAGAAGAAGCCGTTCTTCTCGGAGACGACCTCCCCGGGAAGGCCGATCACGCGCTTCAGGAACGTTCCTCCTTCGCTGCAGAGCCGCTTCGCAGCGGGGGGCGCGTGGAAGACGACGATCTCGCCGCGATGCGGGTCGCGGAAGCGGAAGACGATCTTCGCGACGAGCACGCGGTCGTTGAACCGCGCAGTGCATCCCTCGGTCGGCCGCGCGCAGAGCAGCGTGGGCTCCATGGACGAGGTCGGCACGCGGAAGGGCTGTACGAGCTCCGCCTCGACGACGAGGACAAGGAGCGCCGAGACGGCGAGCGTGACGATCCACTCGATGATCGTCCGGCGACGCACGTGCGCGGCCTGAGGCGGCGGGCTAGTAGCCGAGGTCGTCGCCGGAGCCGTCGCTCGGGCCGATGCCCGCGACGACGGTTTCCTGCGAACGCTCGTGCAATCGCTCGCGTCCGCGCTTCACCGCGGAAAGGAACTTGTCGAGATTGACCTCGAGCGTCGAGAGGATGCCGTCGGCCCAGTCCTCCATCTCGAGACGCGTCTCGCGCGCCTGCCGGCGTGCGTCGTCGACGATGTCCTGCGCCTGATGCTCGGCGATCTTCACGATCTCCGTCTGCGATGCCTCACGCACTGCCTGCTCGCGCGCCTCTGCGAGGAGCCGGTCGACCTCGCGCTTCGCCTCGGCGAGCATCTCCTGCCGCTCCTTGACGATCCAGCGCGCCTGCTTGATCTCTTCCGGGATCGTCGCGCGCATCTGATCGAGGATGTCGTAGATCTCCTCACGGTCGATGCGCACCTGATCGGTGAGAGGGACGGCCTTCGCGTTGTGCACGAGGTCGTCGAGCTTGTCGATGAGTACGAGGACGTCCATGGGGGCAGTCTAGCCTCGGAGACTTCGCCGGACGTCGGGGAGGTCCTTCAAAAGCGCTCCACGAGCCACGCATGCACCTCGGGAACCCGCTCACTGACCAGCGTGAGGTGGCCGTCCGAGTCGCTCACGCGCGCATCCACGCCCGCGATTCGCTGGGCGAGCCAGCGGCCGTGATCGGGCGGCACCATCAGGTCGTGAACACCCTGCAGGAGGAGGACGGGCACCGCGACATCGGCCGGCTCGAAGCCCCAGGGCTGTATGAAGGCGAGGTCGTCGTCGCGCCAGCCGTCGACGCGCTCGGAGAGGCCGCGCTCAGTCGTAGCGTGGAGATACGCGGCGAACTCGCCGGTCAGAGCCTCCTGGTCGACCTGGCTGAGCACGCTCAGCAGCACGGCGCGCAGCTGCTCCGGCGTCGTCGCGAGCATCTCCGCGGCCTCCGCACGCAGCAACGACTCGAGCACGTCCGGGCCGGCGAGCGCGGCCTCCCATTCCGCGAGGTTGCCCTCACCTTGACCCGAGAGCCAGTCGAGGCCCTCGGCGCCCCACGGCGCCGGCGATGCAAGCGAGCCGACGGCGATACAACGGCCGGCGAGCAGCGCCCCACAGGCGAGCGCGTGTGGCCCGCCGCCGGAGATGCCCCACGTCGCGAAACGATCGATCTCGAGCGCGTCGAGTGCGGCGGCGATGTCGCTGGTCACGTCGCCGACACGCCGCCCCGGGTTCGGCGTCGACCCGCCGTAGCCTGCTCGGTCGTAGCCGATCAGCCGAATGCCACGACGTCGTGCATCATCGACGTGCGGCGCGTACAGCTGCCCTGCCGACGGCGTGCCGTTGTGCACGACGACCGGGTTGCCCGCGGGATCGCCTTCGTCGAAGACGTGCAGCGTGCGGCCGTCGGGCAGCGCGACGTCGCGTTCGCTCACCGCGTCGCTCGAATCTCGTCGAGGCACGCAAAGACTGCGTCGGGATCGAGACGGACCTGCCCCGTCAGCGGTACCTTCCGCGCCTGCTCGACGAGCTGCTGGAGGGTGGAGCCCGCCGCCGAGCCACCCAAAACTGCAACCAGCTTAGTCGCGCGCCTTCGATTGACTCTGACCTCGTCGGTGAGCGGCACGGGAGGAGCGCTGCGGACGAGCGCGTCGAACTCCTCGACGGCGGCTTCGGGCGTCACTCCGTCGGATTCTCCGGCGTTCCCGGGCGACCGTCGGGGAAGAGCTCCTTGAACCGCTTCGCAACGGGTGCCGGCACGAGCGCCGACACGTCGCCGCCGAAGGCGGCGATCTCCTTGACGCCACTCGACGAGACGAAGCTCACTTCCGGGCTCGCCATCACGTACATCGTTTCCACGTCCGGGGCGAGGTGCCGGTTGAGCTGATTCATCTGGAACTCCCACTCGAAGTCCGACATCACGCGCAGCCCTTTGACGATCGCCTTCGCTTCCCAGCGGTGCGCGAACTCGACGACGAGCTCGCGGAAGACGTCGATCTCGACGTTCGGCAGATGCGCGAGTGCGTCGTGCAGGAACGCCACCCGCTCCTCGATCTCGAACATCGGCTCCTTGTGATGCGGCGCGCCGACGACGCCGACGACGACGCGATCGAAGATGCTCGCCGCGCGTGTGATCACGTCGAGGTGCCCGTTGTGCACGGGGTCGTACGAGCCGGGGCAGATCGCCGTGATCACGACGCCTCGTAGACGGTCACGCGCGCGGCGCCGTACTTGCGACTCGTGCGCTGCGGCAGCGGCAGCTCGGGCTCGACACGCGCACCGGTCTCGACGACGAGCACACCGTCCTCGGCGAGTACAGCCGGGAGATAGCGGGCGAGCTGGGGTTGGAGATCGAGATACATGTCATAGGGCGGGTCGACGAGGACGAGATCGTACTTCCTGCCCGCTCCCGCCTCCTGCACAAGCGCCGTGACGGCATCG
>DATEXK010000241.1:0-2213 GCA_035257065.1 Gaiellaceae bacterium
CACCGAGCTGCCGGGCGTCGGCCGGTACACCGCCGACTCGGTCGCCTGCTTCGCGCACGGGCGCGACGTCCTGCCCGTCGACGTCAACGTGCGGCGCGTGTCGGAGCGCACCGGCCATGCGTTCAGCGCAGCCGCCGCCCAGGCCCTGATGGATCTCGGCGCGACGGTCTGCCTCGCCCGCATCCCGCGCTGCGGCGTCTGTCCCCTCGCCGAGCAGTGCCCCTCCCGCGGCCGGCGCTACGAGCCCGAGCGCAAGCAGGGGGCGTTCGAGGGCTCCTTCCGCCAGCGGCGCGCCGTCACGCTCCGCCTCGTCGCCGCGCAGACCCGGCCCGCCGCCGAGCTCGACCCCGACGCCCTCGCCTCGCTCGCTCTGGACGGCCTCGTCCGGGTCGACGGGGAAACCGTCTCGCTGCCGACCTAGCCCGGTACGATCAGCTTCGTGCTCGCGGACATCTTCACCCTGCTGATCCCGGTCTGGATCCTGCTCGGCCTCGTCGGCCTGCTCGGCGTCGTCGCAGTGCTCGGCCGCATCCAGAACGGCCGCTACCTCCGCCCGGTGATCACCCTCATCTCGAAGGTGCCGATCTTCAAGCGCGGGCTGGAGAAAGCGTCGAACGCAGCGCTCGAACGCTCGAATCCGGAGCTCGCGAGCGCGATGAAGAAGATGCAGCGCTCCGGCGCACTTCGCGATCCGAACCGCGCCCAGGCCGCCATGTCACAACTCACGGCGCAGGAGCGTCGCGCGCTCATCCAGGTGCAGGAAGAGCAGGGCATGCTGGCCCCCGAGGCGACGAACCGGGAGATGCGCCGCAAGCTCGAGAAGGCCAAGCGCGACGGCCAGCGCCGCCGCTAGACCGTTCCGCTTCAGACGGCGACGAGATCGCGGACGACCTCGTGATTGCCGGATTCGATCTCGAACCCGACGAGAAGACGACCGCCGAGCGCCTCCGCGACCCGTTTCATGGTCTTCAGACTCACCGTGGCCTGACCGCTCTCGAGTCGAGAGACGGCGGAGTGGCTCGTGCCGATCTTGTGAGCCAGCTCCTTCTGCGTGAGGTCATGTTCCAGCCGGTACTTGATCACGAGTCGTGCCATTGCCTCAAAAGGGGCGACTCGCGCGGCCTCCGCGGCGTAGTCGGGGTTGCTCTGCCGCCGGCGGCGCGCTGTTTGCTCGGTCGGCTCACCCAGCGGGCTGATCGCCTGCCTGGACGTCTCTCTCCGTTTGCTCATCGTTGCCATCGCGTTCGCAGTTTATCAGATCTGATACATAGCGCAAGACTTCCTCGCTAGGGAGCGTCCCGCCCCATGGCTCTTGGCGGGACGCGCTTCGTAGCGTCCATCCTGGCCTTGAAGTCGTCCCAACGGCTCCTCGCGATTTCCTTCTCTGCCTCTGGCACTTTCCCGGCGTCCTCGCGGAACGCATGCAGAAGCACGACGAAATTCTGCGAACGCCGCTGGTCAGTCTTCGTACAGCGGGTGCCGCATCCAGACGTTGGGCTCGACGTACCTGCCCTGCCCGTTTTCGAAGCGCACCGGCGCGAGCGCGCGCGGGACGACGTAGTCGCCGTCCTCGGGGAACTGCAGGCCCGTCCATTCCTCCCACTCCTCGCGCAGGCCGGTGATCGCCATCGAGCGCGGCGCCGGGTCGAGGATCGTGCCGCCGATCCGCTCGTGGGTTCGCAGCCACGGGTCATAGGGCAGCCCGTCCTCGCGCCGCCACCGGAGGTAGCGCTCGATCGGCGTCAGCGGATAGTGCTCCTTCCACGTCGGACGCACCGGTGCGATCAACGAGTCGAGCCCGTGCGCGGCGGCGATACTCGTCATGCGCCGGAGCAGCACGCCGGCGAGGCCGGTGCCGCGATGCGACGGGACGATGTTCACGACGACGGCGCACAGCGTCGTGGGCGCGCCGGCCGCGCCGTTCGTCATCGCCCAGTCGAGGCCCCGCGGCTCCGCCAAGCCGTCCCACGTGACCGGTAGCGTGCACGCGCTCGCGACCGTCTCCTTGCCGTCGAGCACCCACAGCTGGAAGTCGGCGTACACCTCGTAGAGCCGCGGCCAGAACGTCGAGACGATCGGATCGTGCTCCATGAACGCGGGGAAGAGACTCGGCATCGTGCCGCTCAGATCCTTCTCCGCGTGGGTGAGGATGCGGAGCTTCATCGGCGCAGCAGTGCGACGGCCTGCGCCGCCAGACCGTCGCGGCGGCCGGT
>DATEXK010000242.1:0-8247 GCA_035257065.1 Gaiellaceae bacterium
TGCTCGGACCCGGCTGCGCCAATTGCCGGCGGCTCACCTCCCTCACCGAGCAGGCCCTCGCCGAGCTCGGCCGTCCTGAGCAGGTCGAGAAGGTCACCGACTACGCCGAGATCGCCGCCTACGGCGTCATGAGTACCCCGGCGCTCGTCGTCGACGACCAGGTGCTGATCGCCGGCCGCATCCCCGCGCTCAGCTCGCTGAAAGACTCGCTCACCGAACAGCTGGCAGCGGTCGTTTGACGCCCAGCGGTCCGATCGGCATCGAGTAGGACTCGACCGAGAGGATCTTCACTGCCCCGACCGACCAGCGAACGGAGGACTACACCGACGCTTCGACTGAGGCCCGTTAACAACGACCGCTACGCCGAGAACCGCAAATCGTTACGGTGCGGCCGTGGTCGCACGCCCCGCTGCGAGGCGACAGCTATGGCAACTCTGCACCCGCCTGTCGATGACGTTCGCGCTGGCCGGTGTCCTCTTGGGGCTCGGGGGTCATTGGCCTGTTGCGTACGGCGTCTTCGCGATCGGTGGCGTGCTCGCGGCAATCGGCGGCATGCTTGTATGGCGCCGAGAGAAGCAAGCCGAACGTTGATGTCGACCAAGCTTCTCGGGAGCGCCACCACGTGAATCTCACTCTCGTCGCCGTTGTCGTTGTCGCGCTGTTCTTCGACTTCACCAACGGCTTCCACGACGCGGCAAACGCGGTCGCGACGACCGTCTCCACCCGTGCGCTGCCCCCCCGGATCGCGGTCGGGTTCGCCGCACTGCTCAACTTCGCGGGCGCATTCATCTCGCTCAAAGTCGCGACGACGGTGGGCAAAGGGATCGTCGACCCGAACGTCGTCACGTTGAAGATCGTGCTCGCCGGCGTCGTCGGCGCGATCGGCTGGAACCTGACGACCTGGCTGCTGGGACTCCCGACGAGCTCGAGCCACTCGCTCATCGGCGGTGTGATGGGGTCCGCCATCGCCGCGCGCGGCTGGAGCGTGATCAACACGCACGGCCTCTACGAGAAGGTTCTCATCCCTTCGCTCGCCTCGCCGTTCCTCGGCGTCTTGCTGGCCGGCGCGCTCGTCGTGGCGATCATGTGGGTCTTCCGCAATCGCGGCTACGGACGCACCACACGACTGTTTCTGCGGCTTCAGATCGTCTCAGCCGGATTCGTCGCGCTCACGCATGGCACGAACGACTCCCAGAAGACAATGGGTGTCATTGCGCTCGCGCTCGTCGCAGCCCATCCCAGTCACGCGTTTAATGTCCCGTTCTGGGTGATCCTCAGCTGCGCCATCGCGATTGCGCTGGGTACGTACTCCGGTGGCTGGCGGATCATGCGCACGCTCGGCCAGCGCATCACGCATCTGGAGCCTCACCAGGGCTTCGCGGCCGAGACGTCGACGGCAATCCTCCTCTTCACGACTGCCCGCTACGGCTTCCCCGTCTCGACGACGCACACGATCAGCGGCTCCGTGCTCGGCGCCGGCGCCGCCAAGCGGTTCTCTGCGGTGCGCTGGGGCATCGCGGGCAACATCCTCGTCGCCTGGCTGGTCACCATTCCTGCGGCGGGGCTTGTCGCTGCGCTGATGGAGACGATCACACGCGTCAAGGGCGGAGAAGGAATCGTGCTTGCACTCGCCGTTGCGATGGCCGCCGCGGCGTTCGGTGCGGCGAGTGGACGGCTGCGGTTGCCCCGACCCATTAGGGCGCTTTCCCGGCCGGTTGCACCACCGGCCGCCTCGTGAAGCCAACGGCTAATCGGGGGGAAACGTGCAGACGATCTCGAGACCCGTCCCGCTTCGGCTAGGCGAGCAGCGAACGCAAAGCGGCGAGGGGCTCCTCGCACACACGGAAGTAGGCCCAGCTGCCGCGTTGCTCGCGTGCCACGAGACCGGCCTGCAACAACACCTTCAGGTGATGACTGACCGTCGGCTGGCTGAGGCCGAGCGGCTCGGTCAGGTGGCAGACGCAGGCCTCGTGGTCCTGCTGCGCCTGGATCAGGCTCAACAGCCGAAGCCGGGCCGGGTCGGCGATCGCCTTCAGCGCCGCCGCAAGCTGCTCGGCGTCGTCGACATCGAGCGGCGCCTGCAGCAGCGGCGGGCACGACGGCGCGATGGTCGCGATCCTCTGCACGGAACCCATATTGACAGAGATCGATGTCGTCGGCATCATCCCGGCGGAGACATCGATTGTCGTCGATACCGAGGGAGACCCGATATGCCGCAGGCGCTCGATCCGATCACGCAGCAGCACCTGGATCACGCCGCCGACCGGCTGGCCGAGGAGTTCGCCGGGATCTTCTCCCGCGAGACGATCGGGCGCTACATGGCGGAGTCGCTGGACCTGCTCAGCGGCGCGAGGATCAACGCCTTCGTTCCCCTGCTCGCGCACCGCTTCGCACGCGAGCGGCTTCAGGCGCTCGGCCAGGCCGAGGGGGCGCTCGCGAAAGCGCAGCCGGAGGTCCTCTTCGTCTGTGTCCACAACGCCGGGCGCAGCCAGATGGCGGCCGGCCTTCTCAAGCTTCGCGCGCAGGGGCGGATCCACGTGCGCACAGCCGGCTCGGCTCCGTCCGAGGAGATCGATCCGCTCGTCGTCGAAGCGATGACGGAAGTGGGCGTCGACATGAGCGAGGAGTTCCCGAAGCCCCTCACCGACGAGGTCGTGCGCGCGGCCGACGTGGTGATCACGATGGGGTGCGGCGATGCCTGCCCGATCTATCCCGGCAAGAAGTACGAGGACTGGGAGCTCGACGATCCCGCCGGCCTCGCGCTCGATGCGGTTCGGGGCATTCGTGACGAGATCGACCGGCGCGTGCGCAACCTTCTCGGCGAGCTGCTGCCGGACGACACTGCGTCGGCGAGCTGATCGCCTGCACGCGTGTCCGCTTGTCGAACGCGGAGCGGTAGCGTGACGCGCAAGATGCGTATCGGCATCAACGGGTTCGGCCGGATGGGGCGGCTCGCTTTGCGCGCCGGCTGGGGGTCGCCGGACATCGCCTTCGTGCATGTGAACGAGCTGCATGGGGACGCCACGACCGCTGCCCACCTGCTCGAGTTCGACTCGGTGCACGGGCGCTGGCCTCACCGGATCGAGGCCGCGAACGACGGGCTTGCGATCGACGGTGCGCCTGTCGGCTACAGCCGCGGCGCCGAACCCGGCGCAGTGCCCTGGGGCGAGCTCGGCGTCGAGCTCGTGCTGGAGTGCTCGGGAAGCTTCCGGACGCGCGAGACGCTCGAGGCGTACTTCGAGCAGGGCGTGCGCAAGGTGGTCGTCGCGGCGCCCGTGAAGAAGGGTGCGCTGAACGTCGTCGTCGGCGTCAACGACGACCTCTACGACCCCGAGGTGCACGACATCGTCACGGCCGCGTCCTGCACGACGAACTGCCTTGCGCCGGTCGTGAAGGTGATCCACGAGGCGATCGGCATTCGGCACGGCTCGATCACGACGCTGCACGACATGACCAACACCCAGACGATCGTCGACGCGCCGCACAAGGATCTGCGACGGGCGCGGGCCGCGTCGCTGTCGCTGATCCCAACGACGACCGGATCGGCGACGGCGATCGGACTGATCTTTCCGGAGCTCGAAGGACGCCTGAACGGGCTCGCCGTTCGCGTGCCGCTGCTCAACGCGTCTCTCACCGACTGCGTGTTCGAGGTTGCCCGGCCGACGTCGGTCGAGGAGGTCAACGGGCTGCTCGCGGCGGCGGCAAGCGGCCCCCTCGAGCGGATCCTGGGCTACGAGGAGCGGCCGCTCGTCTCGATCGACTTCAAGGACGATCCGCGTTCCGCAATCGTGGATGCCCTCTCGACGATGGTGATCAACGAGACGCAGGTGAAGATCCTCGCCTGGTACGACAACGAATGGGGCTACGCCAACCGGCTCGTCGAGCTCGCGGCGATCGTCGGAGCCGGCCTGACCGGTGAGCCGGCCGAGCGCACCATCCCGGCGAGCACCGGCACGTGAGCGGCGGCGCCCAAGCGGTGGGGATGCCGTCGCCGGCGAAGACCGGCGACCTGCGGAACTACGCCGTCGTGACGGGCGCCTACTGGGCCGACACGATCGCCGACGGCGCAATCCGGATGCTCGTGCTCTTCTACTTCGACCGGAAGGGCTACTCGCCGTTCGCGGTCGCTTCGCTCTTCCTCTTCTACGAGTTCTTCGGCATCGTCACCAACCTCGTCGGCGGCTGGCTCGCCGCGCGCCTCGGCCTCAGAGCGACCCTCCTGGGCGGGCTCGGTACCCAGATCTGCGCCCTCACGATGCTCGCCGTCGTGCCGGAGGGCTGGCTGATCGTCCCCTACGTGATGGCCGCCCAGGCGCTCTCGGGGATCGCCAAGGACCTGACGAAGATGAGCTCGAAGAGCGCCGTCAAGCTCGTCGTCCCGGAGGACGCGCCGGCAACGCTCTTCCGCTGGGTATCGATCCTCACCGGGTCGAAGAACGCACTCAAGGGCGTCGGCTTCTTCATCGGTGGCCTGTTGCTGACTCTCGTCGGATTCCAGCCGGCGCTGATGATCCTGATCGCCCTCGAGGTAGTGGCGGTGGTGGGCGTCGTGACGCTGATGCGCGGACGGCTCGGGCGCGCCGACCGGAAAGCGAAGTTCACGCAGATGTTCTCCAACAACCGCGCGGTGAACATCCTCGCCTGCGCGCGTATCCTGCTCTTCGCGTCGCGCGACGTCTGGTTCGTCGTCGGTCTGCCGGTCTTTCTCTACACCGAGCTCGGCTGGACCTTCTGGCAGGTCGGCGGCTTCCTCGCGATCTGGGTGATCGGCTACGGGATCGTGCAGGCCCTCGCGCCGAGCTTCCTGCGCCGCGGATCCGGGCGCCACGCCGACCCGGGTGGCCGCACCGCCGTCTGGCTCGCATTCCTGCTCGCCGTCTTCCCGGCCGGTATCGCCGCCTCACTCGGCGCCGGCATCGATCCGACGTTCGTGGTCGTCGTCGGCCTGATCGCGTTCGGCATCGCCTTCGCGATGAACTCCGCCGTCCACTCGTACCTGATCCTCTCCTACGCCGACAACGACAAGGTGGCGATGAACGTCGGCTTCTACTACATGGCCAACGCCGGAGGACGCCTGGCCGGCACCGTGCTCTCCGGCCTGCTCTACCAGTGGCGTGGGCTCGAAGCGTGTCTCTGGGCGTCGGTCGCTCTCGTGCTGGGCGCAGGCTTCTTCTCGCTCCTGCTGCCGAAGGGCCTGCACGGCCCCGCTGCGAGCGAGACGGACGCGAAGCTCGAACGGGCCGTGGAAAGAAGCGCAGCATGATGCCGATCGTCGAGGAGCGCGCACGCATCCAGGCGCCGTTGCCGATCGACGACGCGGCGGTGCTGAAGCGGCTGTCGACGCTCGACCGGTTCTTGCCGGTGTGGATTGCGCTTGCGATGGGCGTCGGGCTCGGGCTCGGCTCGCTCGTTCCGAGCCTGAACGACGGCCTCGACAAGCTCCGCATCGGGACGATCTCGCTGCCGATCGCCGCGGGGCTCCTGGTGATGATGTACCCCGTCCTCGCGAAGGTGCGCTACGAGGACATCGGGCGGATGAGCCACGACGGTGTCTCGAACCGCCGCTTCTTCGGCGTATCGCTCTTCCTCTCCTGGATCGTCGGGCCGGCGTTGATGTTCGCCCTGGCCTGGCTGCTGCTGCCGCACCAGCCCGCCTACCGCACCGGCGTGATCATCGTCGGCCTGGCGCGCTGCATCGCGATGGTGCTCATCTGGAACGACATCGCCAAGGGCGACCGCGACCGGACGGCCGTGCTCGTCGTCTTCAACGCGCTCTTCCAGGTGGTCGCCTACTCGCTGCTCGGCTACTTCTACTTGACCGTGCTTCCGGGCTGGCTCGGGCTTGATACCCAGGGCTTCGAAGTCGGCATCTGGGAGGTCTCGCGCACCGTCCTCATCTTCCTCGGCATCCCGCTGGCCGCCGGCTATGCGACGAGACGCATCGGCCTGCGCCGCCGCGGCCGCGACTGGTACGAGCAGCAGTTCATCCCCCGAATCGCGCCGATCACCCTCTACGGGCTCCTGTTCACGATCGTGCTCCTGTTCGCGATCCAGGGCGACAAGATCACCTCGCAGCCGCTCGACGTCGCACGCATCGCCTTGCCGCTGCTCGTCTACTTCGCCGTCATGTGGACGGCCGGGTTCGCCGCGGGGAAGCTGCTCGGTTTCCCGTATGCGCAGACGGCCAGCCTCTCGTTCACGGTTGCCTCCAACGACTTCGAGCTCGCGATCGCGGTCGCGGTCGGCGTCTTCGGCGCGACCTCCGGCCAGGCCCTCGCCGGTGTCGTCGGGCCGTTGATCGAGGTTCCCGTCCTCGTCACGCTCGTCTATGTCGCGCTCTGGGCGCGGAGGTACTTTCAGGATCAGCAGCCGGCGGCTGCGCTCTAACTCTCGGCCGGGAAGGTGCAGACGATCTCCAGCCCCTTGCCGGGCGCGCTGTGTGCCTCCACCGTGCCGCCGGCCGAGGTCACCACGTGCTTCACGATCGCAAGGCCGAGTCCCGTGCCGCGCGACGAGCGCGCCCGGTCGGCGCGGTAGAAGCGCTCGAACAGACGCGGCAGATCGGTCTCGCGCACGCCTGCACCGTTGTCGGAGACGACGAGCATTGGTCTGGACGCCTCCTGCGACACCGTGATCGAGCAGTTGCTGCCGGGACCGGAATAGCGGATCGCGTTCGCGATCAGGTTCTCGACGACGACGCGGAGCATCCGCGGCCGGAGCGGCACCTCCAGTCCGGGCGCGGCCGCAACGTGCAGCAGCACCTCGGCGTGCTCCGCACGGTCCGCGAACGACGCAACGACCTCTTCGATCACCGGCAATGCCCGCGTACGACCGAGCGAGACGACCTCGCGTCCGGTCTCGAGCTCGCCGAGGAAGAGCACGTCGTCGATCAGGTCGCGGGTCTGCTGAATCTCCTGGCGTGCCTGCTCGACGAGATCGTCGACGTCGGCGCCGGGAAGCGCGGCGCTCTCGAGCAGGATCAGCATCCGGGCGAGCGGCGTCCGCAGCTCGTGGGAGACCGCGGCCGTGAAGCCGGCCCGGAGCTCCTGGTAGGCCGACAGCTCCGGAAGCGCCGCGAGGAAGAGCACGAGCGGCCGTGGCGCGTCGATGAGCGCCTCCTCGCCGATCCGCCGACCGGGCGTCGCGTCGCCGAGAGCGGCTGCGGCCGAGGGGCTGGCGGCCACCAGACGCCGCTCGCTGTCGAGGACGATGACCGCGTCGGCGAACCCGGCCACGAACGCCCGAACCCGTTCTGCCTCCCCATTCACCACACCTTCACCAGTCCTTCACCCTCCGGAGACCCGTCGACCGACGCCTATTCCCGATAATGACACCAATGCCCAAGGTGCTCATCGTCGAGGACGACGACGTCATCGCTCAGGGAATGGCACGACACCTGAGCGCCGCGGGCTTCGACGCGACGTGGGTCAGCAACGGCGAACAGGGGCTGGCGCGGTTGCGACACGAGAAACCGGACGCCTGCGTGCTCGACCTGATGCTCCCCGGCCTGGACGGCTGGAAGCTGATCGAGACGGTTCGCTCGGAGGGCATCGCAACGCCGATCGTCGTCGTCTCCGCGCGCGGGACCGAGCACGACCGCGTGCACGCACTCGAGATCGGAGCCGACGACTACCTCGTGAAGCCCTTCTCGATGAAGGAGCTCGTCGCGCGCGTGCGGGCCGCCGCCCGTCGTGGCGTTCGCCGGGACGAGACACCCCGGGGCGAGCCGATCGAGATCGAGGAGCTGCGGATCGACCCTCGCGAGGTGCAGGCGTACATCGACGGCGACAGCGCAGAGTTGACGCCCACGGAGTTCCGGCTCCTCTACCAGCTGGCGCTCGAGCGCGGGCGCGTCTCGACGCGCGACGAGCTGCTGCAGAAGCTCTGGGGCCGCCGCGAGTCGCACCGTGACCGGACGGTGGACGTCTTCGTCCGCCGGCTGCGCGAGAAGGTCGACCGGCGGGCCTCGCGGCACACGTTCATCCAGACCCGCTACGGCGTGGGTTACAAGCTGGAAGCGGTGCCGAAAGACCGGGCCGCGGCCGGCTCCCGTACCACCTAGTCCGTCACCTCCGGTTCACCACAGCGACCCCCACGCCGGCCCGCAGCCCGCGCACCATCCGGGCATGACATTCGCAGTGGTCGCCCAGAGCCGCTCCGAGACGAACCTTCGCCTCGTCGCAGCCGCGGAGAGCCTCGGCTACTCCGCCTCGGTCCTGTCCCCGCGCGACGCCCTTCGCCTCCTCG